>CAZSLS010000052.1:0-32901 GCA_964607575.1 uncultured Planctomycetaceae bacterium
GCCGCCAGGTAAGCCCCGCCCGCAGTCGGATGCTCGGTGGACTTGTCTTTTTTCGACAGCGAGGACCATGCATGCCCCGCCGGCGCGACCGGAATCCCGGCGCCTTTCCCGACCCGATATACGATCTCGCCAAAGTTCGCCACGGTGGACGATGACCCGGCCTCAGGCCAGGTCATAAGCAGAACAGGTTTCGCGGCGCCTTTCTTCACCATGTCGGCAATCAGGCCCGCGCCCTCGGCGTAAACGCCCGGCATGTTGGCCAGGATATACGGATCTCCCACAATCACGACGTAGTCCCATTTCGTTTTGCCTTTTCCGCTCAGGTTGCGGAGTCTTTCGGCTCGCCCGTCCGGCCAGAAGTAATACTGCGCCAGACTGTAACAGCGATATTCCATTGTCATCAGCTTGCCGCCTCCTCCAATAGCAGTCGGCAGCGTTTTCTTCCGGAAGATATCTTCAAAGACGACATTCGCGGTCTTTCGGTATTTCGTGTCCCTGGCGAGAATGGCCCGCAGGCGGTCAGTCACAGCGGACGCGTTAAAAGCTCTCTGATCAGCGTCCCCGCGTTTTTCGCCCTCGGAAAACGAATGCGTCGAACCGATAACCAGGACGTTCAAGCCCCCCAATACATTCGCCGTCGAGATAAATACAACCCACAGAACCACAAGTAATTTCGTCTTCATAAGCATTCTTACTTCTTTTCTTTAATTATCTTAGCACCCGGCCTTGGGTCCATTGGGAATATCTGGCCTTCGAGCATGTCGGCCCTCAGTTCGCTGGGGTCTAACTGCGGTGGGTTGAGGGGAAGGACCTGTGCACGCTTTGCCCACGTTTGCCAGAGCTTCTTCAACTCCTCAACCTTCTCGGGCATCTTCTTTGCCAGATCATTCATCTCGCAGCGGTCTTCGCGGAGATTATACAGTTCCCACGGTCCTTTCACCGCGCCATTCGAGACGAGCTTCCAATCGCCCTTCAGCACAGCACAGTTACCCTCGTGCTCCCAGTACAACGTGTCGCGTTTCAGTTTCTTACCGAGGAACGTTTTCACGAGGCTCTCGCCCTCGAGCGGTATGACATCCACGCCCTTCCGCTTTTTCGGATATGTGGCGCCGGCAACATCGACACACGTGGCCATCAAATCAATCAGATGCCCAGGGCCCTGCACCCAACCGCCGACCTTTGCGCCGTTCTTCTTGAAAAAGGAATCCCAGGAGACAATCAGCGGCGAAGCAATACCGCCCTCGTGCTCCCAGTGCTTGTACAACCGGAACGGCGTGTTTTGGGCGTTGGCCCAGGATCGGCCGCAAGCAATATACGTGTTTGCCGGACCGGAAACGACGTTCGCTCCACGGTGAATGGGACGCCCGTCACGCGTCCAGTTGGGAGCAAGGTTGTACTGCAAGTGGTCCGGATCCAACGCGGGGACTCGCTCCTTGGTGTCCAGCGCGGGTATTGTCTCTTCGCACAAGCCGAAAGGCTCGGCGCAGCCTCCGTTGTCCTGCAGGAACAGGATGAGAGTGTTGTCGAGCTTCCCCTGGGCTTTCAACTCGTCAACAATCTTTCCAATTCCCCGGTCCATACAGTCGACCATCGCGGCGTACGCCTCCATCCGCGTGGGGAGTACTTTCTTTTTCGCGTCGGACAAGGTATCCCAAGCGGGAACTTTTTCATCGCGCGGCGTGATGCCCCACTTGGCGTCAACCAGACCAATCTCGATCATTTTCTTGTGGCGAGCGGCGCGAAGTGCATCCCAACCCTCGTCGTAGAATCCCTTGTACTTGGCGATGTCCTCGGGCAATGCGTGCATCGGCCAATGGGCGGCGGTGTACGCGACGTAAGCAAAGAACGGTTTGTCCTTGCCCGTCTTCTTCTCTTCCTGCTGGTGTTCCTTGAGATACGTCAGCGTGTTGTCCGTAATCGCGTCGGTGAAGTAGAATCTCTTCGGCTTGTACTTCGGGTCGTTCACCGGCGTGATGTTCTTGTTGCCGCGGGTAAGCGACGCCGGATCGTAAAAACTGGCGGCGCCAATCACCATCCCGTAAAACTTGTCAAACCCGCGCTGGAGAGGCCAGTTGTGCCGCTTGCCTGTGTCGCGGATGTTCGTCGTAACGTGCCACTTCCCGATCACATATGTGCTGTAACCGGCCGGCCGCAGGGCCTCGGCAATGGTAACGCTGTTGGCTGCAAGCTCGCCACGGTAGCCGGGGAAACCTTTGTCGCTCAACATGTGCCCAATCCCCGCCTGGTGGGAATACAAACCCGTCAGGAGCGCCGCGCGGGTGGGGCAACAACGTCCCGTGTTGTAGAATTGTTTGAAACGAACGCCGCCGCCGGCCAGCGCGTCGAGCCTCGGCGTTTTGATCTCGCTGCCGTAACAACCAATGTCTGAAATTCCCATGTCATCGGACATGATGAGAACGATGTTAGGCCGATTCTCACTATTCGCCACCGGCGGGCGACATGAAGCGATAAAGCCAAGGGAGCCCAGTGCAGAGCTTTTCAGGAACGTGCGTCTGTTCATAGTCATATTCCTTTCTGGAATTCAGGGGACGAATGGCAGATCGGTTACTGTCGCCGAGAGTTTCCGGCTGGCTGATGTTGCTTCGACTTCCAGGACTGTTCCGGTCTCGGCGGCTGCGGTTGAAACATACGCCATCGCTATCGAACAGTCCAGCGCCGGCGAGAACGTTCCGCTGGTTATCGCACCGACCTCGAGTCCATCGCTATTATAGACCGTGTCGCCAAGCCTGGCGATGACTGGCACTTCGGAGCAGTCGAGTCGCAAACCTACACGCTTGCGAGAGACACCTTTGTTGCGGATATCGGTGAGGGCTTGTCGCCCGAAAAAATCGTGTTCGAAGTCGATCTGCGATTCGAGTCCGGCGGTGACCGGATCGATTGTTTCGTTGAGTTCGTAACCGTAGCGGCAGAGCCCGGCCTCGATGCGGAGTATGTCGCGTGCGACTATTCCGGCGGGCTTGAGGGCCTTGTCGCCCGCCTTTTCGGTGATGAACTGCCACGCCTTGCCGACGAACATTTTTGGAAGGATAACCTCCAGCCCCCACATACCCGTAAAGCTCGTACGCATAACGATATAGCGTGCGATCATCATCGAGCCGATTTTCGCGGCGCCCGGCGCCAGATCGCCCGGTTTCTCGGGCAAAACCGAGTCGAGAACACCACGTGCGCCCGGACCGGAGATCGCCACCATCGCACCCTTTTCGGTCTGATCGTCAACCTTCACTGACATCCCCTCGCCGGCGATCATCGCGTGGTCCAGAACCTTGTCGCGATTGCACGGATCGGTCGTGACCAGCCAAAACCCCTCGAGCCTCGCAACGATCGCGTCGGCGAGTATCCCGCCCGATTCGTTCAGCAGCAGAGTGTAAGCGGCGGTGTCGTCTTCCTGATGCACCACGTCGGTGGTACACAGCTTCTCGACGAGGCTCAGCGCATCGCCACCGCGAATGCGAATCCGCCCGACGTGCGAGATGTCGAACACGCTTGCCAGGCGCCTGGTTTCGGCGGCTTCGGCCAGCGGAGCGCCGTAGCTGAGAGGAACGTCCCAGCCACCCTCGATGCCCATAGTGGCACCAAGCTCACGGTGCGCCGCATCGAGGGGCAGTTTCAGCGGTTCAGGGTCTGGTGACATTACGGTGTCCTCTACCGCCGTTTCCTACCACGGGATTTGGATTTGGATTTGGCCTTGGGCTGGTTCTTGGGTTTACGCTTCTTCTTGCGCGGAGCGTCGACCTTTTCAGGTACGAGGTTCAACTGCCTGGCCGCTACGTCCACTGCGATGATCTTCACGCTCAGCGGGTCGCCAATGCGGAACACCCGCCCGCTTCGCTCGCCGCGAACTTTGCCCGTGCGGGCCGAAACCTCCCACCAGTCGTCGCCGAGGTCTTCAAGGCGGATCAGGCCTTCAATCCCGTACTTGGGAAGCTCAACGAATATCCCAAAGTTCGTAATACCATCGACCACACCGTCAAACACTTCACCCAAATGCTTCGACAGCAATTGCAGAACGAGCAACTGCGTGAGTTCGCGTTCAGCCGCTTCAGCCCGTTCGGATGCAGACGTGCATGCTTCGGCGAGTTTTACCAGTTCGCTGACATCTTCGGGCGGACGGCTGGCGAGATTCCCGCGACAATGCTCGGCCACCATGCGATGCACCGTAAGGTCGGGGTATCGGCGGATGGGGCTGGTGAAGTGGCAGTATGCATTGGACGCAAGGGCGAAGTGCCCGATCTGCATGGGCGAGTATTCCGCCCGCTGCATGGTCTTGAGCAGCGCCAGGTTCACCGCTTTGCTTTCGGGCTTGCCCCGCACCGAGGCCAGCAGCGCCTGCATGTCTTTTACGGTGAGATTGCCCGGTATTTTGTGACCGGCCGCACGGACGAACGTCTTGAACTTCTTTTCACCCTGCGGATCCGGGGACGGATGGACGCGCCGGATAACCGGACGCTCGAGGGAGTCGAACAGCCGCGCGACGGCCTCGTTGGCCTCGACCATGAACATCTCGATTATCGTGTGGGTGTAGGCGTCATCTTCCGGCTGAACGTCAATCACGCGGTCCTGATCGTCAAGGACCAGTTCCACGTCGTGCAGGTCGAGCCGCAGCATACCGTCATCTTCGCGGCGGGCCTGGATTTTACGGGCCAGGGTTTCCATATTGCCCACCAGTTCGACAACACCCGGAGCGTAACCCTTGCTCTTGCCGTCACATACATCCTGGGCCTGCGTATAGGTCAGGCGTTTTGTCGAGCAGATCACCGTCTCGGCCACCCGCGTCTTGACCACCTTTGCATTCTGATCGTAGGTGATGAACGCCGACTTGCAGAAGCGCTTCTGCCCTTCCTGGAGACTGCAGACCCCGTTGGACAGCACCTCGGGCAGCATCGCCAGGACCTTGCGGGGGAAGTAAACGCTGGTGGCGCGGCTTCGAGCCGAAGCGTCTAACTCGCCGCCCTCGGGTACAAAGTGCGAGACATCGGCAATATGTATCCCCGCCGTCCACGTGCCGTCTGAGTCAATCTGGATCGAGATCGCATCGTCGTAGTCGCGTGCGGTGTCGGGGTCGATTGTGATGATGGTCAGCGAAGTGAGGTCCTCGCGGTCGGCGCAGTCTTCGGGATCGAAAGACGCCACCGCCGCCCGGGCCTCCTCGACGGCCTCTTCGGGAAACTCCTCTTGCAGACCGTGTGCCAGTATTATCGCCTTGGTCTCGGTCGCCAGCGGGCCGGCCGGTCCGATCGCCTCGACGATTACGCCGACGGGCAGTTTGCCCGGTTCGGGGTACCTGGTGATTTCGACGACGACTTTGGTGTCAGGCTTGGCGCCGGCGGCTCCAACATCGTGAATGATAATCGGGCGCGTCAATTGCTTACCGTCGGGCAGGACAAACCACTTGCCATCTGACGTTTTCAGTTCGCCGACTACGCGGTTCTCGGATCGTTTGACTATCTTTACGATCCGACCGCGGTACAGTTCCTGACCGTCCCGCCGGCCCTGTTTGCGGGCCTCTGCTATTACAAGGTCCCCGTCCATCGCCCCTTCGACGGCGTCGGGCGGGATGAACAGGTCGCCGTTTGAGTTCGGCGATTCGGGCGTGACGAATCCGAACCCCTTTGGATTCTGGCGGAAGAAGCCGGTGACTCGCCCGGGCATCTCCGGCAGCACGAGTGCGTTTCCGGCGCCCATAACGACCTGCCCCGCGTCGCGCAGGCGTTTGACCGAAGCGCGGAACGTACCGTAGGCCTCCTCGTCAACGCCCATCCAGCGTGCAAGCTGGCGGGGCTTGAGGGGCTGATAGTCCCGCTCGGACATATACTTCAATATCGCCGCTACGTATCGTTCAGGCATGTGCATGCTCCCGCAATCAATATACTAACAAGATTTCTCGGCCTGTTTGAGCATACCGATACTCCCGAATAAGTCACGCCATTTCTCGCATATTGTCCGGTTGCAGCGGCCCGAGGCTTGTGGTAGCCTCCATATTCGGTTGCCTGCGTTGCAGACAATTCCACTTTACTGCCTGAACATACAGGAATATCCGCCATGATGACCATCGGGAGCAAAGCACTGAAACATTTAAGTTTGATCGCGGCCGTGTTGTGCTGCCTGAGTGTACCTGCCGCCGCCGATCTGCCCGCGAAAACCAACCCGCGCAACGGGATGCTCGAACCGGCGATGTTCATCCAGATTCCCGGACCCAATCCCATCCTGACCCCCGGTCCGGAAGGCGCGTGGGACGACCAGATCGTCGAGGCGTCCGACGCATTCAAGAATTTCAGCACGTACTACCTGTACTATCACGGGAATGGCGGTCAGGGATACCAGCTTGGCGTCGCGACGTCGCGCCACCCGCTCGGGCCGTTCAAGAAGTACGGTGACAAGCCCATCCTTGCGCTCGGGAAAAAGGGCCGTTGGGACGACGTCCACGTCGCCTGCGCCATGATCGTCAGGGATAGCCCCGAGAAGTATTACATGTGGTACTCCGGGATGGGCCAATCACGCGAGCGCAGCGGGTGGCACATCGGATTGGCCACGGCATCAAGTCCGCTGGGGCCTTGGAAGAAATACGACCGCAACCCGATTGTCGAAAAATTCGGATACGTCGGTGGTGTAGTGAAAGTCAAGGGCAAGTATCACCTGTACACGGCCCACCCGATCGGCAAGACCGGGCCGGACTACAGCCCGATGGCCCTGGCGACCGCGGACAAACCCGAGGGTCCCTGGACCAAATTCAAGAGCAATCCGGTCCTCAAAGAAGGCTCGCCGGGCCAATGGGACGACGGCGGATTCTCCGAGGCCGAAGTGCTGTACCATAACGGGGTATTCCACATGTTCTACGGTGGCGCGAAAATCTATCGCCCGCGAATCGCCACGCGAGAGAGCATCGGCTACGCGTACAGCACCGACGGGATCAACTTCGTTAAATACTGTCGAAACCCCGTCGCCGCACGCCACGCCGAGCCAAACGCCTCAGCCTACGCCGAAGTACACAGCATCATCGAGCCGCCGTTCATTTACCTCTACCACACGCTCCGCTACGTAAAGCCCTGGCGCCCGCGATTCGAGAAACGGTTCCCGCAAGTCGAGGATCTCGGCGTTCAGGTGCTGATCACCAAAAGGCCCTTCAGCCTCGACATCCCAGTCCTTCAACTGGCCTCTCTGGGCGGAGGCAAGACGGCACCGGCATCGATAAAGAACTCGCGGGCTATACCGCTGAGCCATGCGACCCGCGGGGCGATCACCGTAGAATGCACGTTCGGTAAGAAGGCAGATGCGCCTCTGCGACTGCACGTTCTGTCGAGCCCTGAAGGCCTGAAGTACGACACCTCCGACCTGCATACGTTTGACCTGCCCGCCAAAGCCCACAAAACCTGCCGCAAGACTTTCACCTTCAGCACCGAGGTCCGCTTCATTAAAATCCAAGCCGAAAACCGCAGCAAGTCCGAACCCGTAAGCAACGTGAGCATAACAGCCACTCTGAGCGGTTGAGGAGAATCAAATGAGACACGCGCGACGCTTGGTAACCATCGTTTCGATACTGTTGGCAGCAGGCGTTGTCTTCGGTAAGGCACCTCGCAAGCGGCCGTATCGACTGCCGGACGTTGACATAAAATCGCAGGTAATATGGGGCTCGACGTGCGACGGGCCCGAAGGCAAGGGGCTATCATTCGGAGGGCAGGACCAGAATTCCGACGACGGTCGCCCGCACACGCGCGTCAAGTCCAACAACCGGTGGCAGGCCATACACAAAAAACTCCGAGCAGCCAACGCGTTTCAGAAACTCCATGACCATATCGCCCATGCGGGCTATCTTCAGAAGAGAGTCACCGCGTTGGCGCGGTCGATCTACTTCAAGGACCTGCGAGTCGGAAGCGCACTGCCGGCCGAGCAGAAACAAGTCGTCGAGAAGATCGCCTCTGCAATCGCAACGCTGAAGGCCAAACGGCAACTCGCCCCATACGAAGTCCAACGAGGAGCCTTGGCGCTTCGTCGCTTGATCTCGGCACAAGAGGCGATTACGAAGAAACTGACAGCAGTCACGTCGGCGACAATCCGGTCAATGGACCGGGCAGTGATCGATCTGGAGCAAGCGGCAGAACACCTCGACGCCGAACCGCCGGCACGAGCGCTGAGCCCGCTGGTTTACGACGCCCGCTCGAAACTTTACATCCTGTTCGGCGGAGATCATCTGGACTACCTCACCAATGATACGTGGGTCTTCGATCCTGCCAAACATCAGTGGCGCCGGCAACACCCCGCCACCGCCCCGCCGCCGCGGGCAAACCACAAACTCATCGCCGCCGAAGGGAAGATAACGCTCACAGGCGGTTACACGTACTCGTCCAACACCGATTACTGCGGAGGCCAGTACATCGACCACGACGACGGCGACTGGACGTACGACATCGCCGCAAACAAATGGACCGGAGGCAAGACCGCCTGCCCCGGCGACAGACGCGTCTACCGAACCGGACCATTCCATCCGGATTTCTATCTCACCACCCCCCCACCGGACGCTGCGGCCACCGCCAGGCGACTGGCTGGGCTGAAGCCCAACACGTGGACAGCCATGAACCCGCCTCGACTCCCGCGTTTGAATCGCGATTGGGGCACGGCTGTTATCGACCCCGACCACGACCTGATGCTCCGTTTCAGCGGCGGTCATTCGGCTCACGGGGGCAGTGACGTGCTGCACTACCACTTTGCGACGAACTGCTGGGAACTGCCCTTTCCCGTGGAGTTCCCCCTCGGGCAGCTCTACGCCAACACGAGGTATCCCAACGGGTATAACTTCAACCACCGGCCGTGGGTCACGGGGCACACTTACCAAAACTACGGTTACGATCCCATCGGAAAGAAGATGGTCTTCGCCGGACGCCCGAGGCACTACTATCTCTACGACCCCCAGGTCGGCGACTGGGTCAGGCGCGGCGTCAAGCCCAGCGCAATGGTTTACAATAGCTGCTTTTATACCATCACAGTATGCACCGCGCGCGATGGCGCAATGGCATGGACAAGATCCGGCAGCGTACTGCAATTTGTTCCGCAGACCGGGCGTTGGGGCGAGTTTAAACTCCGCGGTGAAAAGCTGCCCGGGGCGGTCGTGGACAACTCGACGATGGTGTACGACTCGAAGCGTAATCGGCTGCTCTTCGCGATGAAAGGCTACGGCCGCAAGAACGCGTACGACGGACAACTGCACTTCCTGGACGTGAGAACGCAAACGGTTGGCAAACTGTCTCCCGGCGGAATGGCCGCAGCGGGCGCCATACCGTATCTCTGTCAGATCCGCTACGACGCGGGCAACGATCTCTTTCTTGTCGGGGGGACCCTGCCCCCCGGAAAGGACGGTCTGCGGCGCACACCGGCGTACGATCCGGCCGCCAACAAGTGGATCTCCCTGGCGATTGGCGGGAAGGACCCCAGCGGTCCGAAAGGTCGAAATGTCTCCCTCGGAATGATGTACGACAAGAAGCGAAAGCTCTTCTGGGCCGTCGACACCAACAGCCGAGTCTACGTCCTCCGCCTGGCGCCCGGGGCGGCCGATCCCAAACCGCTCGGGAAGAATTGACCTTTCATTAACTCAGCAGCCGCAGGTACAGCTCTTCGATCCGGTCTACCATGCGATGGTGGGAGAACATTTCGCGACACTTCTCTCGTCCGGCGGCGCCGAGCGAAGCGCGGAGGTCCGGTGAGTCGGCGAGTTTCCCGATCGCACCGGCCAGGGCGGTAACGTCGCCCGGTGGCAGGAGAATACCGGTTGAATCGTCGACGACCTCCCCTGCTCCGTCGATATCGAACGATATTACCGGACGGCCCGCGAGCATCGCCTGGGGCAGCGTCCGGGCCAGGCCCTCCCGCAATGAGCAATGCACCACGATCTCCGAACCCGCCATCACGGCGGGAATCTGCGCCGGAGGCAGGAGGCCGGTGAATGTGAAGCGGTCGGCAAGGGCGCGGCGGTTCGTCTCGGCCTCGATTCGATCTCGCCACCGCCCGTCGCCCACGAAACAGAAACGCACGCGCGGATCGGTGATCTGTTCGGCGGCGTCGAGAATGTACTGATGCCCTTTCAATTCCGCCAGACGCGAGACCTGCGTCACCAGCACCGCATCGTCGTCGAGGCCCAGCAAATCACGAAACGCCTCGGCGCCGGACGAATCGAGATAGGGCTCGACATCCATCCCGCTGTGGATCGTAGTGTATTGCTCGGGGCGCCCCACGCCGACAGCCAGCGCCTGGCGCGTCATCGCGTCGGCCACTGAGATAATCGCGTCCGATCTGCGAGCCGCTCGCTTTTCCAGGGCGACGTACAGCTTGTTCCGCCATGGCGACAAATACCGATGATAGGGTAGTCCGTGGACGGTGTGGACTATTTTCATCCCGCCGACTTTAGCGGCGGCTTTGCGGGCGAGGATTCCGGCTTTGGACGAATGGGAGTGCATAATATCAGGGCGAAGGTCGCCCAGCAGCCTCACCAGGCGCCGATACGCACGGTGATCTCTGATCGGATTGATCGGGCGTCTCAGCCGCTCAATCTCAATAACGCAATATCCACCGCTGCGGGCACGGGTTATCAATTCGCCCTCGGGCCCGATCGCCGGTCCGGTAATCAGCGTTACGTCATGTCCGCGGGCATGCAGATCTTCGCACGTGAGCAAGGTGTTTTCCTGCGCACCGCCGAGAATCATACGCGTGATGACGTGGCATATCTTCATTGCCCACCATCCTCTCCGCCACGGGCGGTTGGGTCAAGTGCAGGCAGACACTTTCGCTGGCGGGCGATCTGGGGCATAATCTTGTGCGTGAGCGAGAACGGAACGCAAGAAACACATGACCAGCGGCATTTCTTCCGCGGGGCGACGATCATCGCAGGCTTGACGATGCTGTCGCGCGTGTGCGGGCTGGTGCGGGAAGCGGCCATCAGCGCACTTGGCGCCACCAAAACAATGGGCGCGTTCCGCGTGGCGTTTTCGATTCCGAATCTCTTTCGGAGGCTCTTCGGCGAGGGAGCGGCGTCTGCGGCGTTCGTACCGATCTTCACCGAGGTAGCCCAAAAGGAAGGCTGGGACAAGGCCCGGGCCATGCTGGCAAATGTCGCCGGACTGCTGGCAGTGCTGCTGGGGACTATCGTGGTCGTCGGCGAGCTTATCCTGCTGGGCGTTCTGATGTTCGCCCCCCAGACTGCACTGAACGCCCAGCATATGGGGCTGACGGTGCAACTGACGATGATCGTCCTGCCATTTATGCTGACGGTATGCCTGCTGGCGATGGGCTCGGCGGCGCTGAACTGCAAAGGCCATTTCGCCTACCCAGCGTTCGCCCCGATAATGCTGAACATCTTCCTCATTGCCGCGGCGATGGCGGTCCACGGACTCGATCTCGGTCAAAGCCGCGCGGGCCTGTACCTCCTGTGCATATCGGTTCTGGGCGCCGGAATAACCCAACTCGTCGGAGTCATCTGGCTGCTCAAGCGGTTCGACCTGGCGGCGATGCTGACGCTGCGCCCGGTGCTCGCGCCCACCCGCCGCGTCGCTGCGCTGGCGCTGCCGATGCTCATACCGCTTGGCGTGCTGCAATTCAGCGCGTTTTTCGATCGGATTTACGCCCACCTTCTCTCCGGCGGCGTGCTGGGCGAAGGCGTGGTCACCTGGTTCGAAAACGCCAACCGCCTGTATCAGTTTCCAATGGCGATTCTGGGGATCTCGCTTGCCACCGCGGTGTTCCCGCTATTCTCCCGCTACGCAGCCGACGACGACCTCGACGGGCTCCGCAGCACAGTCAACCGGGCGCTGCGATTGAGCCTGTTCATGGGAATACCCGCCGGTGTGGCGCTGTTCGTACTGGCTGAACCAACAATGGCAGTGATATTCCGCCGAGGCAAATTCCTCACCCCCGACGCCATCGAGTCCGCGTGGATACTCCGAATGTACTGCCTGGGAATGTGGGCGTACTTCTGCAACCATATCCTGCTGCGGGCGTTCTTTGCCCAGAAAGATACGCGCACGCCCCTTCGGGTCTCGGTGATACTCGCCGCGTTGAATGTAGCGCTGGTCGGCGGGCTCGTGTTCACTCCGCTCAGGGGCGGCGCGATGGGCCTGGCGACCGCAACCACCGCAAGCATAAGCACGCTCGTGTTCACCCGGATCCTCAGGTCCCGTTGGGGACGGATCGGGCTGAGGAGCATCATCGCCTCACTGGGACGAATTCTGGTCGCATCGGCCGCAATGTGTGGCACAATTCTTGCTGGAATGGCTATGATGATAGGGACGCTTGACAGCGCGACCAACACCCAGGCCGGGCTGACCCTGCTGGTCTGCATACCGGCAGGGATGATAGCGTTCCTGGTTGCGGCGTGGATAATGAGGTCCACCGAACTCGGTGAGCTCTGGTCCGCTGTAACGCACCGTACCGCAAATAACGATAAATAATACACGAAACAATGGAAACCCAGATACCCCTGCCATCTGAATACACCCGCGCCGAAACATCCGAACTCCAACGCCGAATCGCCGAACGCAAGAAACAACTCGCAGCCAGGCTGTGTATTCTCGGACATCACTACCAGCGGGACGAAGTAATCCAGTTCGCCGACTTCACCGGCGACAGCCTCAAGCTGTCGCAACTCGCGGCCGGACAAACCGACGCGGAGTTCATCGTATTCTGCGGCGTTCACTTCATGGCAGAGTCGGCGGATATCGTCTCGTCGGGCGATCAGAAGGTCGTCCTGCCGAATCTCCACGCCGGTTGCGCAATGGCGGAGATGGCGGACGTCGAAGATGTGGCGGCCGCCATGGAAGAAGTATCCGCCCTCGCCGGCGCCGCGGTGATACCGATCTCGTACGTTAACTCGACGGCCGACATCAAGGCGCTAACCGCCCGAGCGGGCGGGGCATGCTGCACCTCCAGCAACGTGCGAAATGTTTTCGAGTGGGCCTTGCGATCCGGAGCCGAAAAGATATTCTGCATACCCGACCAGCATCTCGGGCGGAATACCGCGATCGCCATGGGCTACCGAGAGGATGAATGCTGCATCTACGACCCGCACCTGCCCAACGGCGGACTGACCGGCGCCGACATCGAGCGGGCAACATTCATCCTCTGGAAAGGCCACTGCTACGTTCACCAGCTATTCCGCGCCGAACACATATCCGCCGTCCGGACGGCCCACCGGGATATCCGCGTGATCGTGCATCCTGAATGCCCGCGCGAGGTAGTCGACTTGGCAGACGCATCGGGCAGCACGTCGCAGATAATTACCGCTATCGAGGCGGCCGAGCAGGGAAGCAAGTGGGCGGTGGGCACCGAATCGAATCTCGTCAATCGCCTGGCCAAACGCCACAAAGACAAGTTTATCTGCGTGCTGAACCAGGCGTCGGCCGCATGCACCCAAATGTGCCGCATCGACCTGCCCCACCTCCTGTGGGCCCTCGACGGTATCGCATCGGGACAGATCGTAAACCGCATAACCGTCCCGAAAGAAACGGCAGCAGATGCGCGCATAGCACTCCAGCGAATGATAGACATCAAGCCCGTGGCTTCGGTTACAAGACACCCATAGTCCGCAGAACGTCATCCACATAGAGGAGACCGCTGGTTGCGCAGAGTAATAGTCATCTTGTCAGGCGTCGCGAAAATGAAGAACATGTAAGCTAAACTTGGCGGACCCGGCGTCTGCGTCTGGCAAGGACGCCCGCGGCGCCGAACGCCAGCAGCACGGCCGTTGTCGGTTCCGGTACGACGACGTCGGAGGCGACGAAATCCATGCCCTCGACATCACCCAGCCCGGATATCCTGCCCAGGAACGTATTGTTTCCGTCTTCCAGCGTCACCAGGGCGAACTTGTCGTTGTAGTCGTTGAAAGCGACCATGCGCCCGGCTTCATGGTCCCAGGCAAGCGCCTCGAACTTGACCGAGCGGCCCATGTTGTTGTCAACCACCTCGAGGATTGCGGCGGTGGCCGGGTCGACCCGGTAGAGGTGGTCGTCATCGTTGTCGGTAACGTACAGGTTGCCCCAATCGTCAAAGGCCATATCCTCACCACTTTCCACCTCTTCGCCCAGCCCACTGATCGTACCGATATCAGTGATCACAACGCCGGTGTTTGGGTTGATGGTGAACAGGCGGTCAGTAGTGCTGTCGTGGTTGTCGCGGAGCAGGGCGTACAGGACGCCCGCGCCGGGGCTGAATGACAGACCGGTAATGTTGTCACTGCTGCTGTCAAACCTCACGCCCATCTGCCCGATTACCGTCACTACGTTGGGCCCGGTGGTGCTTGCGGTGTTGGTGTCGAACTTCATCAATACCGGCTCGTCGATACCGGTCCTGCGCAGATCGTGGTTGCTGGCCATGTACGCCACGCCGTCCGAATCGAGACCGACGGCCTCAATGTGCGGACCGACATCCCTGAGCTTTCCGTCGTACAGATACTTCAGCCTGCCGTACGAGGTGAATCCCGACAGCGTGCTGTAACTGTCTAAGGAGAAAAGCTCCCCATCGTTCTCGTCCACGCCCCAGAGTCGCATGTCCGCCGAGGCGGTCACGGCGGGGATCGCTACGGCCAGCGCGCAGATTAGAGCCAAAACGGTGCGTAAGTTCGGGCGGGCATTGGATTCGTCAGAGATGATACAGGTTGTTCTTGTTCCATTAATCACTTTCGGCCTCCTTGGGCTGAAAACATCCGGGTTCAGGTCACCAGCGTTTGGACCTCAACGCGAGACGCCGTTCGACCTGTCGACTAATTGAACCCTACGATTCAAGAACTCCCCGTGCGGCGGTGCGCGATATTTTTCTTCGCTGATGCGATGCGCCTTGCGATCGATCAGAGTCTCGTCGACCAGTAGAGCAGCAGAGCGTTGCAAATGGGAATGTCAAACAGTGGGTGAAAAGATTAACGCTGAACTGCTATAATACCCAACGAGCTGGAAGAGTTTTTGAATCCCCGATCAGGAGTTACCGCCATGAATCGCCGATTGACACTTATGCTGCTGACGTTGTCGCTTGTCGTATCCTTTATCGCCGCCGCCGAGGCCGCCGACCCCGCATGGTACAGCAAGAAAAGCACCTGGCAAGAAACTCTCAAGGCCTCACTTGCCAACAAAGCCAAGGGCGTCACGGCCGTCAAGGCGCGCCCGGTAACCAAACCGTCCAAGAGCTTCAAGCCTTTCGTGACGAAGGTGCTCAAGGGCGGCATGGAACCACTGAAAATCTCCGTACCGATCACCGGACAGAAAGACCTGATCCTCGTGGCAACCGTGGGCGGCGACGGCGACAGTTGCGACCACGCGACATGGGCGAACGCAAAGTTGATCGATGCGGCCGGTAAGGTCACCTGGCTCGATTCGATCAGGCCGAAGAAATCGCAGGTCGGCTGGGGCAGTCTCGATATCAAGTCCAACGAAACACGCAGGCCCGTGATCATCGGTAAGCAGAAATTCAGCCGGTATATCTTCGCGCACGCCTTCAGCGCACTTTACTACGATATCGGTGGAAAATACGTACGGTTCGAGGCGAGCGTCGGCGTGGACCGGCGTGCGCATAGCAATGCGGGCAGTGTCAGCTTCATAGTCACCAATAACCGCAAGAGCATACCCAAGGGCTCGGCATCTCCTTCCGGCGCACTGGCCGCTCCGCTTTGGGTCGCCCTGCTGCGGGACTTCCCCGCAAATCAGGGGCTCATGGTCCTCAACGATTGGCTCAGGCAGGACAGTCTCGGGATCGAAGACGCATCCGACAAATTCCAGGCTCCCGCAACCGCCGCCCTGAAAGCCGCCGCCGATACTCTGGCGTACGTCAAGAAGGCCGGCCCGCAGACCAGGCTCGCGGCAGAACTGGCGGCTATGACCAAAAAGCACGCGTCAGCAACCGGTAGCCAATGGCGCGGACTCTACATGGAGACCAAACAACTCCGGCGACGCATAATCCTCTCGCATCCGGCGCTCAACTTCGAAAAGATCCTCATCAACCGCAACCCGCCCACGCGCTACAGCCACAACGGCGACCAGCACCTCGGGCGTCACAGCCGCGTCGGTAAAGGACTGACGATCCTCACCAATTGGAAGACCGGCAAGATCAAGGCCACACCCATGCTGAAGGAGGGTAAGCTGCCCGAAGGCGCTGTCCGCAACCCCGACCTCCACTACGACGCCGAAAAGGTCGTCTTTGCGTTCTGCGACCACACCCGAGAAGGTCAGAAGCGCTACTTCCTCTACGAAGCCGCCCTCGACGGCTCGTCGGTGCGCCAGCTCACCGGCACGAAACGCGACAAGTTCAACACGTGGGACAATCGCGCCACGGTGATAATCGAAGACAACGATCCATGCTACCTGCCGGATGACGAGATTATTTTCATCACGACGCGCTGCCAGTCGTTCGGGCGCTGCCACGGCGGGCGATACAACCCCGCGTGGAACCTTCACCGCTGCGACAAGAACGGCGACAACATCAAACAGTTGTCGTACGGTAACGAAAACGAGTACGAACCGTCCGTACTGAATGACGGGCGAGTCGTCTTCACGCGTTGGGAGTACACCAACCGCCACGAGATGCTCTTCCACATGCTATGGGCCTGCCGCCCGGACGGAACGA
The DNA here is from genome assembly GCA_964607575.1 of uncultured Planctomycetaceae bacterium. Classification (GTDB taxonomy): domain Bacteria; phylum Planctomycetota; class Phycisphaerae; order SM23-33; family SM23-33; genus BS750m-G57. The sequence continues at coordinate 16,606 of CAZSLS010000052.1, forward strand.
ACGTAACGCACTTCTTCGGAAACGATATGCTCCACCCGATGATGATGGTCGAAACCACAGCCATTCCCGGGACTCACCGCGTGGTGACCACCGCACAGGGACACCACAGCTACAACACCGGTACGACGGTGATACTCGACACGAACATCGGCGAGAACACCGAAAAGGCGATCAAACACCTGACGCCCGAAACGCCATATTCCGAGTCGCCGGGCGGCGGATGGCCCAAACCCCATTACTCTCACCCTTACCCGGTAACCGAGGATCTGATGCTGGTCTCGCGGGCAAATCACAACGTACACCCGCAGGGCAAGACCCCCCCGCCAGCAGATCGGGCAATATACCTGATCGACCCGGCAGGCGGACGCGAACTGATCTACGAAGATCCCGAAGTCGCGTCGTTCTCGCCGATCCCCATACGCAAACGAAAACGCCCACCGGTCATGCCGTCCATGGTCCGACCCAACGCACCTCCATACGGGACGGTATTCCTCCAGAATGCGTACCTCACCCGAAAAGAAAACGATCCCAAAGGAATCATCAAACCGGGCATGATCAAGGCCGTCCGCGTTATCGCACTCGGCGTCCAGCCCCGGGCTAACCGCACCGCGTGCAATATGCGCGTGGGCGTCGAGATCCCCAAGAAGGTCATCGGGACCGTTCCGGTCGACGAAACCGGTTCGGCGTACTTCAAGGCCCCGTCGGGATTGTCGCTGCAGGTCCAGACACTCGACAAAAACGGTATGGCGATCCTGACCGAAAAGAGCCTGTTCTACCTCCAGCCCGGAGAGAACAGAAGCTGCGTCGGTTGCCATGAACCCGAAGGGTCAAGCCCGATCGTAAGTGCGATAACCAAACTCCGGCGCCTCCGCCCGGTGGACCTCAAACCGGCGGCCGGTCCGGCTTATGAAGGCGGCTTGAGTTTCATGCGAACCGTCCAGCCGGTGCTCGATCGTTACTGCATCAAGTGTCACGGTCTGGGCGAAGGCAAGGACCCCAAGGGCGAGAAGATCAAGCTGATCCACGACGGGCAGCTCTGGCCCCAGTCGTACAAGACAATGTTCGCACGCGGCGACCACCGCGTCGGCGACAAGGGCTACATGGGCGGTAACAAGAACCATCAGGAAGCCGACAGGAACATCTCCAAACCGCGCCGATTCTTTGCCTACAGCAACAAGGTCGCGCACATGCTCGTGAAGAATCACGGCAAATGCAACATGGACAACGACAGCTACATGCGGATCATCGAGTGGATGGACGTAAACGCGCAGTGCTACGGCGACCTGTTCCCCAACAAACTCGAAGAACGCAGGATCGACGCAAAGGCCATGACCGCATTGCGAGCATACGTCAAGGAACTGTTCGGCGCAAAGATCGCTGCCCAGCCCGACCGCGCCCTTATCAACACCGTCCAGATCGACGAGAGTCGCATCCTGATGGCACCCCTTGCGACCAAAGCCAGCGGATGGGGACAGATCGCAGGATACGCATCCAAGAGCGACCCGAAGTACAAGAAGATGGCCGCTCTCGTCGACAAGTGCATCATCCGCAGGCCCAACGAGAACAAGCGAGGCTGGCAGCCCACTCTCCAGGCCGGGGGCGGAGAGAAATGGGTAATGGAATCACGGGCCAAGCTCATCAGCAACCTCAAGAGATCGTCCGGATCGAAATAGCGCGCTACCTGCTGCGGCGCAACTGCCCGAACGCGATGCCGATCAGACCACAGACGCCCCCGCCGATGCCGGCGATCAGGTAGATCAGCGGCGGACCGCCCGACGCGCCCAGCGACTCGCTGGACAGGAATGCGTTGCCCAGCAGTCCCGTCGCCAACACCGAAAGCGACGTGCATCCGACGAAAGTCAGGTTGATCAGCGAGAAGATGCGGCCGTGCATTTCTTCGGGAGTCTTCTCCTGGACCAGGGTGGTCCGACTGACCTGGATGAGCGGTATCCATAGTCCGTGGAATGCGTGCGCGCACAACAGCAGCGGGAAACTGCGTATCCAGAAAAAGGGGATGAACGTCACGCCATCCATCACCATACCGATCAGGATCAGCTTGCCCTTGGGCCATCTAGCACCCCACCTGGCAACGATGATCGAACCAAGCAGCCAACCGACGCCCAGCATCATGTGGAATATCGCGACCTCACGGGCGCCAAGACCGTACGTTTCGATTATCAGGAGATTACTGCCGATGATGGCCGGGCCCATGATGAAGAAGTTGTCCACCGCCGTTATGAACAGCAGCCCGCGAAGCAGACCCGAGCGACGCGCATATCCGAGCGCCTCCCGCACATCATGCAATGCACTGGTCTTGCGGCGGGAGCCCCGGCGGTCCTTCCCGGCCGATATGCAGAATAGAAGCCCGAACGATACCATGAACGTGGCGCCGTCGACCCAATACAGATTGACTATACGCGCAATCTCCGGACCGATCTCGCCCCGCGCCAACGCCGCCCTTGTCGATTCCTCTCCGATACCCAGCAGCAGAGTAACACCCAACGATCCAACAATCATCGCCATCTGCGCCGACATCTGAAACCACGCGTTAACCCGAATCAGCGATCGCCTGTCAGCCAGCACCGGAATCAACGCATCCCTCGCCGGGTTAAACGCGGACGACACCGTCGCCAGACAGAACGCCACGCCCCCAACCAGTTGCCAAGTCACCTGCCCCCAGATCGCGGCAAGAGGAAGCGTAAGGATCAGGGCGGCGCGGATGATATCGGCGACCAGCATCAACCGTTTCTTTCGGACTCGGTCGACCAGCGCCCCGGCGAACGGACCGACTATCAGAAACGGCAGGAAGTACAGGAGCATTACGACCCCCGTCTTCGCCGCCGCATCCTCACCGCCGATCAGCAAAATCAGAAATGGAAGCGTAACCATGAAGAACGCATCGCCCACCTGGCTGATGAACTGTCCGATCCAGAGTAGTACGAGGTTCTTCACGAGTGCCAACGGTCCTTTCGTCATTCGCCGCGAATAGTAATCCGGGAGTGTCCCGGCATGATAGGGCTTCGCCTCGCCGGGAACAATAGACCAGCGAACCGGGTACACTGATATCGTTGGCCGCAGGCCTGCCTGTTCTTTTGAAGTTCCGACGACTCCGGGACTGAGCAATCTCATTTTTCCTTTGGGTGCATCGGGGTCTCGTGGTACAATTTCAGATGTAGATCAGCCTGTTAGGGAGTGGAGCGGCGGGCTGCATTCGACCTGAGCCGGTCGATTGAATGAGGGCAGGATCGTTCCAGTTCATACGTTTCCTTTCCTGCACCAGGTCAGAGATCCGCCGAGGCCTCGGCAAAGGCGGGCCGCATCGGCCAAGTTCCAGAATCGGTGACGGTCTTCGCGCGTTCTTGTCGGGAAGGGCGAATCAGATGAGAAATGCAGTTCGGTTGACATGTGTGGCGGCATTCGTTGTCGCTCTGGGTTCGGCCGCTATGGCGGTTGATATCGAGACGGTCTACGTCGGCAATGTCGGAAACGCCGGCGAGTGGTCGGGGGCGACGGCAGAACCATCGGGGGCGAACGTGGGAACCGGGCCATTTCCGAACCGGATCTGCGGCGCGGTGGACTACGAATACAGGATCGGAAAATACGAGGTGACGGCCGGGCAGTACGCCGAGTTCCTCAACAAGGTGGCGAGAACCGACCCCTACGGTTTGTACAATGAGACGATGGACGTCGACAGCGGTCTGCTGTCTTCCGAATACGGCTGCAATATCAAGCGCGGCGGCTCAGATGGCAGCTACACGTACAGCGTCGCGACCGACTGGGCTAATCGTCCGGTGAATTTTGTTGGCTGGGCCGATGCGGCGCGCTTCGCCAACTGGTTGCACAACGGGCAGCCGACGGGCGCACAGTCCGCCGGTACCACCGAGAGCGGGGCATATGACATGTCCGGGACACAATCGTATTACGGGCCTGGAGGAGTCGTGCCCTTTGAACACATGAGTACGTTCATGGACAGCCTCTTTGCGATAGACCGGGAAGCAGATTGGAAGTGGGCGATCGCCAGCGAAGACGAGTGGTACAAGGCGGCGTACTACGATCCGGCCGCGAGCGATTACAACGACTACGCAACCGGCAGCGACAGCACTCCCGGGCGGGACATGACCGAGACTGCGAACCCGGGCAATAACGCCAACTACTATGGAAACCCGCATCCCCTTGACTCACCGCACTACACGACAGTCGCCGGCGAGTTCGAGTTGTCCGCCGGCCCCTATGGAACCTTCGACCAAGGCGGAAACATCTGGGAGTGGAACGAGGCGATTATGAGTAATCAGCGTCGCGGGTTGCGAGGCGGTGGACACGACAATGACGTCCAATTCCATGATGGCCTGCACGCGTGGTTTCGTCACAGTTACAATCCGACACACGAGGACCACAACATCGGCATCCGCGTAGTTCGGACCCCCGGACCGGGCGCCCTGATCCTGATGGCAGGAGGCCTTCCGTTGTTGCTGAAATGCAGGCGTCTTCGCCTGAGCGTTTCCTCCTAACAGCTTCGGTCTTCGCCGTCGGCTGCGATCTGACAGGTCGTCGTCCCAGTTATTCCCAGGGCTTGCCCGGCGGATCAGGCGCGGCTGGCTAACACGTTGCGTTCGTAGGTCCTCACTTCGTCCAGCCACGCCGGGCCGACCGGTACGTCGCTGATCATGCAATAGTAGTCCCACACTCCGGCTGCGGGGAGGGTCTTGCACTCCTCCAGCACTGCCAGGCGCCCGGTGAAGTCGGCGTCGGCCTCCAGTGATCGCAGCATTTCGATCGGCTCGAGCAGCGCCGCCAGCAGCGCCTTGATCATGCATCGCGTACCGATAACCCAAGCGGCCACCCGGTTGATGCTGGCGTCGAAGTAGTCCAGGCCGATGTGTACGCGGTCGAGGTATCCGCCGCGGACGATCTCCTGGGCGATCGCGTAGAGTTCGTCCGAGAGGACCACCACGTGGTCGCTGTCCCACCGCACGCCGCGGCTGACGTGCAGCAGGATTTCGTCGAGCCAGGTCAGCACCGACGATATCTTGTCGGAGATGACCTCGGTTGGGTGGAAGTGCCCCGAATCCAGGCACAGCAGCACGCCGTTGCGCACGGCGTAGCCCAGGAGGAACTCGTACGAACCGACCACGTAGCTCTCCGACCCGATACCGAACAGTTTGGATTCCACCACGTCGAGGTTGTAGCGCGGGTCCAGGTCCTCGGCGAAGATCTCGTCGAGCGATTGGGCCATGCGCTGTCGCGGGCCCTTGCGGTCGATTGGCGTGTCCTTGTATCCGTCGGGGATCCACACGTTGGTGACGCACGGTGATCCGAGCGCCTCGCCGAAGGCGGCACCGATTCGCCGGCAGGCGATACCGTGCTCGACCCAGAATCCGCGGATGGCGTCATCACCGTGGCTGAGCGTCAAGCCGTCGGCGGCGTTGGGGTGCGAGAAGTACGTCGGGTTGAAATCCATTCCCATGGCGCGGGCCTTGGCCCAGTCGATCCAGGCGGCGAAGTGCTCGGGCCCCAGTTCGTTCCGCTCGACCTTCTTTCCGCCCGTCTCGGCGTAGATGGCGTGTAGATTGAGGCGGTGAGTTCCGGGGATCAGGCTCAGCGCCTTGTTGAGATCGCTGCGCAGTTCGTCGGCGTTGCGGGCCTTACCGGGATAGTTTCCGGTGGCGGCCAGCCCACCGTCCAACTCGCCGGCGCCCTCAAACCCGCCCACGTCGTCGCCCTGCCAGCAGTGCAGCGAAATCGCGATATCCTCGAGCCGCTTTAGGGCAGAGTCGGTATCAACCCCCAGTTCCGCATAACATTCCTTCGCCGCCTCGTAGGCGTCCTGAATCCGCTCTGTCCGTGCCATGACATGCTCCCGGGCCGCTCGCGGGCCTTTGCCGTGATTCTATTGGTGTCGCCAGGCGGAATCAATACCCCCTGACCCTCTCCAGCCACTTCTTCATGATTGGCGGAAGGTCGCCTTTGATCTCCGCCCCGACGCGATAGTCCCAGTTGACGGTTGTGGTGAACTTGAGGCCCTGCTGGAACTTAAGGGACGCCGAGTTGACATCGATCACGTATGGATTCGGCGTCAGACCGGCCCTTTGCTGATAGAGACCCTGTCCGTCATACCGCCACCACTTGGCGGCGATCTCGATCTCGTACAGGCGTTTGCCTATTTTCGCGAGTTCGGGGAGGTTGTCCGACAACATCCGCTTCTTCTCGGCGCCGATTGCCCGATCGACGACCGCGAGTTCCGCAAGGATCGTCCTGTACTGGTCCTTATGTTCGCCGGATTTCCGCTGGACGACCTGGAAATCTCTCTTCCTTGTCTCCAGGTCCCTCCGTTTCTGCTGGAGCAACTTCTCGAGCTTGCCGATGTCGCGGTCGGTCTCCAGCCGGGCCGTGATAACGGGCAGCTTCTTTCGCAGCGTGTCCAACTCGCCGGCGGTCTTCGTCCGTTCGGGATGGAAACTGAGTGCATCGTTCAATGTCTTCCTGTACCGATCCGAAATGGCCCGGCGTTGGGCTTCGGCCTTCCTGCGGGCGGGGTCGGACGACATCTTGGCGTTCAGCAGAGTATCGTACTTGCGCCTGAGTTCATTTCTCTTCGACGCATCCTTTTCCTTCCGCTGCAGGTCCCTGGCTTTCTTGAGTTCGGGCAGATTTCTTATCGACTCGTCGATCTGGCGCTTCTGAGCATCGGCGGCGCGGGCCTGTTCTTCGAGCGCCTTGATCCCGTCGCGCCCGCGAACTTCCGCATCATACTTCCTGAGCTGCCGCTCTGCGGCGCGCATCGCCTTCACGACGTCAGTATATTCTCCGCTTGCCCTGACCTGGCGCCTGGTATCGCTGATCCTCTTGCGAAGATCGGTAATGTCCTTATTCGCCTCGAGGGTTCCCGCCAGGGCGTTGAACTTCTCGATGACCTTCTTGTCGAGTTCGTTTCTCCTGACGTGGAGGGCGTGGCGTTTCCCGTTCAACTCGTCAAGTTTCACGCTCTTGTTGAGGATCTCCGACGCCCGCTGCGAGAGTTTTCCCCCTTCACCCGGGATACCGCGCGCCGGGGCGGGGGCTAAGGCCTTGAGCTTCGCCGCCCGCCGCTTCGCCCACTCCACGGCGCCTTTACCGCCCGCAAGTTTGATCGCAAGCCTGCTCGCCCGCTCGCAGGATTCCTTGTCGACCACCTGCGTCAGGGCAGGCGGGAGGAAATCGATGGCATCGAAATCGTCACGGACGTGGCGGTATATGCGGAAGTAATCGATTTTGCATTTGAAGAACTCGTCTTTCTTTCTTCCCCGCGCGATGAAGTTGCCCACGGGACGGTCGCCGAGAAAGGCGTCGCGCGGGCGGAACTCAAATTTGCCCTTTGCGATCTTCTTTCCATCGATGTAGATCGACGCGGTCAAACCGTCCATTTCGACGCGCACGCGCACCCACTTATCCGCGGGAATACCTTGCGATGCGGTAAGGTTACAGCTCTTGGCGTTATGCGTTGCGATAAGGCCCGGTTTACCGTTTCGCGCGATTTCCAGATAGAAACATTCATCGTCGCCCGTACCGAAATCAAACAAACGCCCGCCGGTGTCGCCGGGGCGGTTGACCATCATATCGATGGTAAGCTCGCCGAAATCCGCCACCGATGGCGGGGCTTCGGCGTACTGATCGGTCCCGTTGAAGGCAACGAAGCGGTACTCGCCGTCGCGCGAGAACTGCGGCGCGCCGTGGAGAATACCGTTATTGTTCACGTAGGAATCTTCGAGCAGGGAGCTTTTGGGCTGGTCGAACTCATAGTTGGCGTAAATACCTCCGGTGTCGAGCCCGTTGTACAGGGACGCGCCGAGCCGTGCCTCGGGCGTATACGCCCAGATATAACGACCGCCCTGGTAGAACCTCCCGCGACTGAAGACACCGCTGGTGCGATTGGCGATCTTAGGAGTATAGTCCACGACCAGCTCGCCGGTGAGCACCTGATCTTTCGCGTAGCACATGCGCATAATGTGCTCGCCCTTGAGCACAGCGCTACCGGTAACCTCCATCGCACCCTCGTAATTCGTCGAGTGAACGTGGTATCCACCGCGGCGGCGGTAGCTTGTGGCCAGGATCACCGATTCCAGGATGCGGGCATTACCGCCGACCTTGATCTTTCCGAACACCCACGCCTTTCCGCCTATCTTGGCGTTACCGCCAATCACGGCATCGGGTCCGATCACGACGGCGAATTCCTTGATGCATGCGTTGTCTTTGACGGTCGCGCCGTCGAGTACCATCGCGTTGGGGCCGACGTATGCGGTTTTCGCGACGCGGGAGTTGTCGGACACAAACCCGCCGCCGTTGGAATGGCGGCGGCCTTTGGCGTTTCGCTGCAGGAACTTCACTCGCTGCTCGAGATCGTCGAGGCGCTCGAGTTTGCGGTGTTCCCACCAGTCCTTCAGCCAATATTCGTCGCGTCCGTTGCCCGCCTTGAGCCTCGCTTTCACCGCGTCGGAGGCGGCCTTGAAGCGCGGAAGCATCGCGGCGAGCTTTTTCGGGGCTTCTGCGGCGTCGCCATGCCCCGAGGGTATGGGCACTTCGTGCTTCACCGCGTGGTCGGCGTAGAAGTTGGTGTTGTTGATGGTGTAGAGCGCATCGAGATTGGCTACGTCCCCCTGGCGGCGATGCGGCGTGCCTGGTTTGCATCCGGTCAGGGTAACTTCCCACGGGAACCGCGGCGCGCGTATACCGTGGTAGTACTGATTCACGCCACCGTACCACCCGGCTTTGTCGCGGATCGGCATGGCCGACGGGGTGGCGGCAACGCTCAACCACAGGTGCTTATCGGTGGGTTTGAGGGCAAAGGACATCTTTCCCTTGTTCCAAAGGGGTGAGTAGCGGGCCCGCCCGTTTGCGTCGACGCCCACAATGCACGCGCGCCAATCGGAATGGTTGTCGGGATCGTGGAAACCGCGGAAGTCCACGGTGATTTGCTTTGCGCCCGCATCATACACCAGGCGGACGATGTTGAATCCGTAGGTCCGGGGCGCTTCGGAATTGGAGATGCGAAACGTATTGCCCCCGCCATAGACCGGGTAAAGGTAGCTCGCTTCGGGCATTCCGTATTTGGGGCGCATCATGGGCTGCGCGATGAAATCGACGGTTACCATGCGGGCCGCATACTCGCCGAAGAAATCGCCGAACCCCTTGATACCGTTTTTCCACAACCCCTTCTTCTGCCCGATCCGGGCGACGGCGTGATAGAGGGTCGGTTCGTCGACAGATCGCAAGCTGCCCAGAACGCCAACGAACGCGGCGCCAAAGTTGGGGTTATCGCTCAGGGCAGCGATCCAGAGCCCACCCTGATAATCGGAGGTCATCACGTTACGCCAGGGATAGCAGAAGTTGTGGGAGAACATCTGCAACTCGCCCGGGATGAGCGTGTGGATCCCGGTATTGCATCCGACTTCCCCGTGATACCCGCTGTGGAAGAACTCGTGGGACAGTTTGACGTTTCGCGGTCCGCCGCCGCACCAGTAGAGCGTGCAGCAACCGTATCCGCCGCCGTTTCCGGGATCTATGCGCTTCCAGCCGTCCACGATCGCCGGACCGGTAGTCACGGTGAACTTGTAATCCGGGCCGCCTTCGCGCCAGAAGGGCATCCTGGCGCCGGAGTTTTCCACGTAGGTCCAGAGGTTCTCGGCGAACTCGAGCGTGCCCTTGCGATAGCGGGCCTGCTTATCCGGCTCTTGGGGGCAGAGCATATGGAAGGTGTCATACCATGTCTTCGAACCGGTCTGGAAACGCCAGTGTCTGCTTTCCATCACGAAGTGTCCGGGGCGATCGTAGGCCCCGTCGCGACCGACGTTGACGATAAATTCCCCCGGGGTGACCGAGGACTCCAACTTCCCCCAGGCCTTCCTCCAGGTCTCAAAGAGGAACTTGTGATCCTCGGCGCTGAGCATCATCGACAGCGGTTTGTAGTGGACCATAGCCCGCTGCTCCCCGTTTTCCAGGCGCAGGACGGCCGCGGGAACCATGACCTCATCACCCCACGTGGGATTGGGCGTGGGCACCGCGAATCCGCGAAGAGCGACCAGATGTGCCTTGAACGTATCGGAGTCCGACTGCGTCCAGTTCTGACAAAGTCCGGCGAGTGCTTCTTTATCTTTTTGGCCTTTGTTCCGCGTCCAGATGCGCAGGGGGGCGCCGGCGGGGATATCGACGATGTCCTGCCCCTTTCGCGGCCACCACTTAACGGTGCGCCTCTGGTAGCCCGTGGCGTCAGCACCGCCGGTCTGCTCGACCTTATCGAGGCCGACGCCGGGGACGAGTTTGGGGCGGAAGCGGAGGTTCTTGTAGAAGTCGTAATCCTCGGCCAGGGCGCCGCCTGTGTATAGAGAGGTAGCGACCAGGACAGTCAGCATCCACTTGAATTTCATAAGTTCTTCCGTTCCGGACGCAATAGCCTATTTTCCGGCCACTGGGAGCGGACGGAAGTTGGGATCGTTTTTCCACTTGAGGTTCTTCTTGCCCTCGTGCGTTCCGTAATACGGTGCGTTGGCGTCAATCCAGGTGACGATCCTGATGAAGTCCTCGCGAGTGATCTTGGACTTGCACGGGGCCTTTAGAATCCGCTTGGTCAGTATGCTTTGGTGCGAACCAAACGTCATCGGCGGTTCGGCCGGTACGTTGGCGCTTCCAAATCCGCCCTCAAGGTAGCTGACCAGTCTGGGCTTCTTCTTGACCAGGGATTCATAGGACTTGTTGAACATCCCGGTCCGCACGCCGGTGAGGTCCACGCCGCCCTTGGGCTTGTCGCCGCCGTGGCAACCGAGGCAGTGCTTGTCGAGAATCGGCTGGATGTCGGCTTCGTAGTGAACCGTGCGGGGTCCTTTGTCGCCAGGCTGGGGCGCCGGGTTCACTACCGGGAACTTCATCGCGATCGGGCGGACGGTTTTCAGGCCCGGAGCGTTGCGGCGGAACTCGTGGCATCCGATGCAGGACCGCGACTCGCCGGGGCGGAGGTTAATGAACGTCCGCATGCGGTGCAGCTCCATGTAGTTTTCATCCAACGCCTGGAAGAACACGTTCCTGTTGGCCGGAACTCTGAAGAACGCAGATCCGTCTTCGTGGACCTTGACGATACCGTAGATTTTCTTGATCGACACGTCGCCTCCACCGCTAACGGCCGAGGCCTCCATGCCGGCTCCGTCGCCCTGCTGACCCGCCCGCACGGCGTCGCGCCAGGAAAGGTTCATCGCTGCCATTACGCGAACGTATTTGACCCTGCCCCGTTTGATTCCGGGCAGACCGCGATAGACATCCTGTAGGAACATCGTCGCCAAGCCTTTGGATTTCGTGTATTTGGTGTGCACGGCGTTGGTGTCGTCGACCGGCGTGATGCTGACCGGCCTCTTGCGCGGGCGCAGCGGTACGGGCTGGTGACTGGCGATCGTCGGGTCGCGATACAGTTCGGCGCGGTTGCCGTAGTTGTCCAGCACGTAAATGGCGTGTCCTGTATTCAATGCGCCCGGACCGTGGGAAACCATGAAGAACTTCTCGGAGAACGGGTAAGGCTCGGCGTATCCTCCCTTGTTGCGTGTCCTGGGATACAGGCCCGGATATTCGATCTCAGGGGTGAGATTCGTCATCGCGTCGGCGGTGCGCCTGTGCTTGCGGGTGTCGATCACGATCATCGGACCGGCCAGGCCGCCGTGGTGCCCGATTCCTATCGCGGCGATCTTGCTGCTTCCGGGAATGCTGCATGCGTTGATCATGGCGCCGGGGCAGACGACCATGTTCTTATACAGGTGGTCGGTTCCGCTGCCGTCAGGACGGACCGTCCAGAGGGTCTGGACGTTTCCGAAACCCTTGTCAATGTACTCCCATCGCGTGTAAGCGACCCGCCCGTCTCGCAAAAGGATCGGCGACAGTTCGTTGACTTGGGCGCCGGAGATGCATCGCATGTTCTTACCGTCGATGTCCATCACGTGCAGCGTGGTTGACGTTTGGGGCGCGCAGAGGACAGATCGGCGGCTGCGCGAGGAGGCGAACATGATCTTCCCGTCAGGCAGGTAGATCGGGTCCATATCGTTATATCCGTCCCTACAGTACTTGCCCCCGTAGGGCTCATCTTTTTTGGGTACGTCAAATGTAAGCTGACGCGGGGGTTTGCCCTTGACCCTTGACCCGGTAGTCGGGTCAATTTCGATTTCATAGATGCGGTACTGCTTGCCATTGCTGTAATTGAACACGACCCTGGTAGCGTCAAACGACAGATCGAACCGCCCGAACACGCCGCCGGCGAGTTCCGGAACCAGCTCGGTGACCTTACCGTCGGCATGCACCGGCGAAAGGATGCAGAGATTACCACCCGGACTACCGTGGTCCCGGTGCCCGGTGTAAACGCTGGCGCCGCGGGTCATTCGCTTGACGAACATGAGCCTGTCGAACTTCAGCGCCGGATGGTCCAGCAGCACGCGCTTGCGAAACGCCGTCCACTTATCGGCCAGCTCCTGAAACTGCTCCGGTCCGCCGGCGCCGGCGTCAAGAACCTTCTGTTCGGCTTTCAAAGCTTCCAACTGCTTCAGATGCTCCGGACCGTTGGGGTAGTCCGGTCCGAGGTGCTTGATCTTGTCCTGGATCGTCAGGCGCAGAGTTTCGGGAACGATGCTGTCTGCCGGCAGGAAATAGCGCCGATTCATCGGCGGGATACGCTCGAGGTCAAACTTGCGAGTGATCGACGACTTCCAGCCCTTGGGCGTCTTCGCCTCGGTCGTCAGGCGTATCTCGATCAGGTTCGAAGGCGGACCGTTTCGGGTGAATTTCAGCGTGCGCTTGCCCGCCTGGATATTGAACTCGCATGAGTCCTCCCACTGGGCTCCGTGCAGGTGCCAGGTGCGCTTGGGCACCCCTTCATGCACGAAAGGGTGGCGGTCCTTGTACGGAGGGGCGTTGTCGGTCTTCTCGGCGCAGCAGATTCCGACCTTCTTTCCGTCTATCATAACGTCCAGCGGATAGACGCCGGATGAGGCGTAACGCACGCGAAGCTTCCACGTACCGGTTACCGGAACGTCCAGGTCAAACTCGACCTCGAACGGCGTCTTGCCCGTACCGGTCATCATAAGCCCCGGAGGCTGGTCGCGATAATCGCCGTGCCGACCGGGATTAACGACAACTTTGGCGTTGCCTCGATCGTACTGCCAGCAGGTGAATCTAATTGATGCGGCTTGGGCACGGTCAAGCGACAGCATCGCAAAACACAGACCGGCAAGCACTATCAACATCAAACAGCGTGACCGCAGAGGCGGGTACGATTCAGTCTTCATCATGAATCTCCTTGGAAGGAAGAACGTAACGACTCTTCATCTGATGCTAAATACTATTATAAATCCATCTCGGCATGACAAGAAGGATTTCTTTGTATCTCCCTTATCGGAGCCCGGCGACTTCGTTGATCTGTATTTCGGGTGCTGATCCCGGGGGCGTACAAAGTTTTGGTTGGAATTTGTCCCCGCGTCGCAATAGACTCTCCGGTCCTGCGTCTGGAAATATGGGTTTTATAGGAGAGTCGACATGAGTTTGAAGCTGACATCCCTCGTAGCCTGTTTTAGTCTTCTGCTTGTATCCGTGCCGGCTGGTCTGGCAGCCAAGCCGGATACCGCCAAAGCGAAGTCCGGATGGCCCCAGTGGCACGGGGTTAACCGCGACGGTAAGTCGCTGGATACGGGACTGTTGAAGAGTTGGCCTAAGGAGGGACCCAAGCTGTTGTGGAAGGTCACCAATATGGGCCAGGGATACTCCACCGTGTCCCTCGGCGGCGGTTTGATCTACACCACCGGACGCAAAGAGGCGAGCAATCCGGGAAAGCCCCCTTCCGAGAAGGGGATCGTGGACCATCGCCCGGGTGAGCGGTTATTCATGATGGGCATCGACATGAATGGCAAGGTCAAGTGGGACAAGAACATCACAGCCGCCTTCAATGGCAACCACGTATACACCGGCTCGCGCGCCGTGCCAACGTACGAAGACGGGAAGCTGTACCTGATATCCGGCCTGGGCATACTCGGCTGCTACGACGCGAAGACCGGAAACACCATCTGGCAGCGGGACATCCAGAAGGACTTCAAACCACTCAAGATGAGGTGGGCATTCACCGAGGCGATACTGATCGTCGGGGACCTGCTGATGATCAGCCCCGGCGGCGAGAAGTGCTTCATGGCTGCGCTCAACAAGAAAGACGGTAAGACGGTGTGGAAGTCGGGCGGATTCGGCCCGGCCCATTATACTTCGCCGATTTACGTCGAGTACAAGGGCGTGCCGATGATCATCAACGGAGCCGGCAACGGTATCCTCGGCGTTCACGCCAAGACGGGAAAGATCCTGTGGGCGAATAACTTCGCCAAAGGCAACATGGCTAATGTCCCCACGCCCTCGTTTGTGGACGGGTATGTTTTCTGGTCGGTGGGCTACGGTAAGGGCGGGATCTGCCTGAAGCTGTCGGTTTCGGGCAAGAGAGTCAAAGCCAAGGAAGTCTGGCGGACCCAGGACATCCGGACCCAGTACGGCGGATGGGTGATCGTGGATGGTTACATTTACGGTAATAACATGTATGAGTGGTCGTGCGTGGAGCTGAAAACCGGAAAGACGATATGGAAAGGCGAGGGCGTCAAGAAGGGCGCGATATCTTACGCTGATGGCATGTTGTACCTTTACGGAATAGACAAGGGACAGGTAGCCCTGGCGCCGGCGACGACGAAGGGACTGAAACTCGTCGGCGACTTCCGTGTCGCCGGAAGAGGATCGAGCCGGGCGCATCCGGTGATCACAGGCGGGCGCATGTACATCCGCTTCGACGACAACCTCTACTGCTTCGACGTTAAGGCAAAGTAACGCACGAAAACCGCCTATTCACCCGCCAGCGGAAGCGGGCGGAAGTCCGCTTCCGCTTTCCATCTGAGGTTCTTCTTGCCCCTGTGCGTACCGTAGTAAGGGGCGTTTGCGTCGATCCAGGTTACGATCTTGATGAAATCCTCGCGGGTGATCTTCGACTTGCAGGGGGCCTTGCGAATCCGCTCGACCATCTTGCTGCGATGCGACCCGAACGTCAGCGGCGGTTCGAGCGGAACGTGGGAACTGCCATACCCGCAGGTGTGCAGATAGCTGACCATCGCCTTTTTTGTCAAGTTCTCGTAGGAACGATTCCACAACCCCGTCAACTCGCCGGTAAGGTCCAGGTCGCCCTTGGGCGTCTTGCCGCTGTGACAACTGACGCAGTTCTTGTCGAGGATCGGCTGGATGTCCAGGGCGTAGTGCACCGCGCGAGGGCCCGTATCGCCCGGTTGGGGGCGGAGCGCCTCTACGTCTCCGGTCATCGCCATCGGAATGGCGCGTTTCAAGTTGGGCGCCTTGCGTCGGAGTTCGTGGCAACCGATGCAGGACCTTTTCTCGCCGGGCAGCAAGTTCAGGAACGTCCGCATCCGATGCAGTTCCATGAAGTTCTCATCCAACGCCTGGAAGAAGATATTCTTCCGGGCGGGCACGGTGAAATACGCCGACCCGTCTTCGTGGACCGTGGCGACCCCATAAATCTTCTTTCTCGCGACGTCGCCGCCCAGGCTTACCGCCGAGGCCTGCATACCGGCGCCGTCGCCCTGCTTGCCCGCCCGGTAGGTATCGTACCATGACAGGTTCATAGCCTCCATCACGCGCACGTACTTGACCCTTCCGCGCTTGATGCCCTTGAGCCCCTGGTACACGTCAAGCATGAACATGGTGGCCAGACCCTGGGCGTCTTTCGCATCCACGGCATCGACCGGAGCGATCATCGCGGGCCTGAGGCGCGGCCGCAGCGGCGTCGGTTGGTGACAGGATAGATCCGGGTCGCTGTAAAGCTCCGCCCGGTTCCCCCACGCATCCAGCGTGTAGATCCCGTAGTCCGCCCCTTTGTTGCGCTTGACGCCGTTGGGCATGTGAGAGACCAGGAAGAATTTCTCCGAGAATGGGTAAGGCTCCCTGAAGGGTCCGCTCTTTCGCGTCATGGTGTTCATGCCCGGATAGCTGATCTCCGGCGTGAGGTTCTTCAGTCCCTGGGCGTTGCGCCGGTTGCGGCGATTATCGATAAGCACGATCGGACCGGCCATTCCGCCGTGGTGCCCGGCTGCAACCGCCACAATCAGGCGGCTGTCCGGGACGCTGCGCGCATTGGTCATCGAGCCCGGACGCACCAGGCTGTTCTTGTAAACGTGGTCCGAACCGCTGCCGTCGGGACGTATCGCCCACAGGCTTTGGGCGTTTCCGAAACCCTTGTCGACGTACTCCCATCGCATGTAGATCACC
>CAZSLS010000053.1:0-32557 GCA_964607575.1 uncultured Planctomycetaceae bacterium
CTAAGGCCAGCATACATAGTGATTTTAAAAGCGCCAGAAAAAATTCTCACACCCAGAGAAGACAGCATCCGACAATAACCAAACGAGCGAGTCTCTCAGAATACATGTACAGATTCCCTTTTCCCATCTGCCGCAGCGGCTCTCGTCGAACATAGCGTCCGTGCTTACCAAGCGTTAGGCCTACGACCATCGCGGGCGTTCATTAATCCTAGTGCTGTTTTGGGGCATTTACAAGCCCATTCCCAACTCATTCGGTGCGCATAGACCTGTTGACGCTGCGGCGGTTCGTAGACGCGGCTTCCAACCGCGTGTTTCCACTTCCGTCTTGACAAAGACTTGCTCCTGGATGTCCCTGGAATTGGAACCTGCCGTCGAACTGCACCAGCGGGGGGATTTTGCCTGACCGAGGTCGATGCATAGATCCTGGAGGGCTCTTGCGTTATTCAGGCGGGGGCGATAGAGTTACGCCCTGACGGCGCCCGATGGCGACAGACTACAGTTTCTTCAGTCAGGATATCCGAGCAGGCACAATGAATAGCGACAACGGTCTACTTAGAGAGACGGATCCGGAAATTGCGAACGTTATCGACGCCGAGCGGGGGCGACAGAGTAACACCCTTGAATTGATCGCCTCCGAGAACCATGTATCGGGCTCCGTACTCGAGGCCTTAGGGACGGTACTGACCGACAAGTACGCCGAGGGATATCCACGCAAGCGATGGTATCGCGGTTGCGAAAATATCGACAGCGTCGAGCAGATCGCCATAGACCGCGCCAAGAATCTGTTCGGCGCCGAACACGCCAACGTCCAGCCTCATTCGGGCACGAGTGCAAACCTGGCGGTGTACGTGGCGGCGTTGAAGCCCGGGCAGAAGATAATGGGTATGCATCTGGCGCATGGCGGGCATCTGTCTCACGGGCGGAGCAACAATATTTCCGGTATGCATTATCAGGCAGTTCACTATTGCGTCCGCGAAGACACCGAGACCCTTGACATGGACCAGGTTCGCGATCAGGCACTGGCCGAGCGACCCGATATCCTGGTCTGCGGCGCCTCGGCGTATTCGCGGAGTATCGACTTCGAGGCGTTCGGGCAGATTGCACGCGAGATCGGTTGCCTGCTGCTCAGTGACATTGCCCACATCGCCGGTCTGGTCGTCGCCGGTCTGCATCCGGATCCCGTACCCCACAGCGATTTCGTCACGACCACAAACCACAAAACGCTCCGCGGTCCGCGCGGTGGTATCATCCTCTGCAAGGGGCAGTGGGCCGAAAAAATCGATTCCGCCGTCTTCCCGGGTATTCAGGGCGGACCACTCATGCACGTTATCGCCGCCAAGGCCGTTGCCTTCGCCGAGGCGATGCACCCGGCGTTCAACGACTACGCCCAGACCATCATCGACAACGCCAATACGCTTGCTGACGAACTCATGGCACGCGGGTGGCGGTTGGTGACCGGCGGTACGGACAATCACCTGATGCTGGTCGACCTGCGAAGCCGACTCCCTGAACTCTCCGGACACCAGGCGGCGATATGGTTGTCCGATGCCCACATTGTCACCAACAAAAACGCAATACCGTTTGACCCCAGACCTCCCTTCGAGAGTTCGGGAATTCGCCTCGGTACGCCCGCCATCACCAGCCGCGGACTGAAAGGCGAACACATGAAACTCATCGCCGGATGGTTTGACGAGATACTGACTTCCGGCGGCGACGAACAGAAGATTGCGGAAGTCCGAGCCGCCACACAGGATCTGTGCAACCAATATCCCGTACCGAACAGCAGCTACTGATCGTATATTGTGGAGCATAGGGAAATGAAAGAACTCTATCGTATTCTGGATGCGAATTTCAATCGCGCTAGAGAGGCGCTGAGAGTGGCGGAAGATTGCGGGAGATTCGTGTTGAACGATCCGGCGGTTACCGCCGTGGCAAAGAATCTTCGCTCGGACCTCAGGGAAGTTCTCTCCGCCATGCCGGTTCAGGAACTCGTCGTTTCCCGCGACGCTCCGGGCGATATCGGCACGGAATTATCCAGCCCGACGGAACTCGTTCGCAGGGACATCCCCGATGTGGTGACCGCCGCCTGCAAACGCCTGACCGAGGCCCTGCGCACGCTCGAGGAATACAGCAAATTCGTATCTCCCGAAAATACCCACCGGTTCGAGCGGATGCGATACGATTCATATACGCTCGAACAGCGACTGCTCGGGCGGTTGTGGGGAGGCAGGAGATTTGCGGATGTCGGGCTCTACCTGCTGGTTTCCAGCCGGATGATCGCCTCGCAACACAGTAGCGTCCGCGAGACCGTGCGCGCCGCGATTGCAGGGGGGGCAGGTGCCATCCAACTTCGCGAGAAGCCCGGTGACTCCAGTGACGCGGTGTTTCTGGCGATGGCGGCGGAACTCCGCGAACTTACCGACGAGACGGGCAAGATCCTGATCGTAAACGATCGTCCGGACATCGCCGCAATCGTCGGTGCCGACGGCGTGCATCTCGGGCAGCGCGACCTGCCCCTTGCCGAGGCCAGGAGACTGCTCCGTCCCGGCGCCATAGTAGGCAGGAGCACACACAACATCGCACAGGCCAGAGCCGCCGTCCAGGAAGGTGCGGACTACGTGGCCCTCGGGCCCGTGTTCGAGACGGATACCAAGGATGCGGGTTCGCCGGCAGGAGTCGATCTGCTGAAACAGGCCCTCGAAGATCCGGTCGTCAGTGCCGTTCCCCTCGTGGCGATAGGGGGTATCAACGGCGAGAACGCCTCACAGGTAATCGAAGCAGGTGTGACGTGCCTGGCGGTGTGCGGAGCGATCTGCGGATCGGACGATCCCAAAACCGCCGCCGCTCAAATCAAGAAACTGATTCCTCAAGACTGATCGTCGGCGGCGGGTCTACTTCTCGATTTCCACCGGGTTAGTCAGTTTACCGATACCGCTTATTGCGACGGTGACCGTGTCGCCCTTGCGGAGGAACACTTTGGGGTCGCGCCCTTCGCCCACGCCCGGCGGCGTGCCTGTCATGATTACGCTGCCCGGGTACAACGTCATGCAGCGGGAAACGTAGCTGAGCAGGTAATTGCAGGGGAACAGCATGTCAGACGTGTTGGAGTCCTGCATTATCTCGCCGTTGAGTTCGAGGCGGATAGAGGCGTTGTTGGGGTCCATCCTGGTCTGTATCCACGGACCGAGCGGCGCGAACGTGTCGAAACATTTACCGCGCGCCCATTGGCTATCTTTACGCAATTGACAATCGCGGGCTGAAACATCGTTGGCGCACGTATATCCGAGAATGTACTCGTCGGCGTCCTGAGGCGCCACGTGTTTGGCTTCTTTACCGATTACGATTACCAGTTCCGCCTCGTAATCCACTTCACCAGGCGCCATCTTGGGAAGGAGGATCGGTTGACCGGGGTCGGCGATCGTATTGAGCGTCTTTATGAATACGAGAGGGGCGTCGGGTACTTCGGATTGTGTCTCGGCGGCGTGCTCGGCGTAGTTACGTCCGATCGCGACGATTTGCGCCGGGTCCACCGGCGCCAGCAGTGCGGCGGCGTCTTCCGGGACGAACTCCCCGGTTACCTGGAACTTTCCGAAGATGTCGCCATCGATAATATGGAACCCTCCTTCGGCAGTGGCTGCATAGTCGAGTCTGTCTCCATGCTCGATTCTCGCGATCTTCATAGCCAAATAATCTCCAACTGGGGTTAGCGAATATTAATACACTTATCGGCGCATTGTAGCAAGTCCATCGATTTTCTTTCAACTTGAAGGCACAATTTCCGCGGGTCCCTAACCCCCGCGGTATCAGCTGTATGCCTCGGGGGCTTCTATGTTGGTTCGGGCAACGGAAAATTCTCTGCAAATGGCGCAATGTAAGTTGAAAGATTCGCTTTACAAACACGTTATACAGGTTAGCATGTTTCGTTATGCGCTCGGTGGAACCGGGCGACGGTGTTTTGTGAACATTGTACAGGAGCCTGCGATGACTGTTATTCGGCTTTTTGGAATCTTGGCGGTCGCGATATCACTGGCGGTTGGTTGGGCGCCGTCGACCTCTCTCGCCGAGGGTGGCTCAGGCGGCGTGGAAGGGTGGAAGCACCAGATACAGGCAGACTGGTTATTGCAGGAACGCTTCAACGTTGGCGCCAAGGTGCCCGTCGGTAAATCTCCAGCCGCCCGCGGCGCCAAAACGAGGATCACGAAAACGGTTGATGCCGCCGGTGGTGTCGATGGCGTGAAGAACGGCGCGTGGGGGTTTCATACCCAAAATGAATCAAATCCGTGGTGGCAGGTGGATCTGGGCAAGAGTCAGCCTGTCGGGAAGTTTGTGGTATGGAACAGGTGTGATGCGGCGGGAATGGCCGTCCGCACCAGTCGGATGATGGTGCTGCTGTCTGATGACGGTAAGAAGTGGTGGAAAGCCTACACGCACAACGGGCAGACGTTCGGAGGCGTCCCGGACAAGAAACCGCTGACGGTGAAACTGGTTGGCAAATCCGCCCGTTATGTCCGCCTCCAGTTGTCCGGGAAGACTTACTTCCACCTGGATGAGGTGGAGATATTCGCCCCGGGCGGAACGAAGAACATTGCGCTGCGGAGGCCCGCCGATCAGAGCAGTGTCTCGGCATGGTCGAATGCGGGATCGTCGACTGCTCTGTCTCCCGCGGCGCCGAAGACCGATCCCAAACTGGCCCGACGCGTCGCCGAGATCATCAAGAAATCTCAGCTTCGCGTTGCGGAACTTCGCCGCGACAGCGTGGACGTTGCGGCGCCGTCCGGGCGCTTGGACAAACTCATCGCTCGCGTTAAGGGCATGGCGCCCGACAAGATCGACCAGGAAACCTACTTCGCGGCCCGCTGGATACTGCGAGAATTGACGCTGGCCGATCCGCTGTTGAACTTCCGTTCGCTCCTGGTGACCAAACGCGTGCCCGGTACGTACTCGCACATGTCTGACCAGTATTACGGTTGGTGGTCGCGGCCGGGCGGGGGGCTCTACATCATGGACGACGTCAGGGGCGCTAACCCCAAGCTGCGATGCATCAGCGGTTCGTTCAAGCAGGAGGGCAGTTTCCTCCGACCGATATTGTCTTACGACGCCAAGAGGGTTCTCTTCGCCTGGTGCAGGTTCTATCCGAAACTGAGGGCCGAGCGAAACAAGGTCGACAAATCCCGAATCGCCGAGGATGCATTCTATCACATCTTCGAGATGAACGTTGACGGTTCGGGTGTGCGCAGGTTGACCAAAGGCAAGTACGATAACTTCGACGCCCGCTACTTGCCCGACGGTAAGATAGTGTTCTGCTCGACCCGAAGAGGCCAGTTCCTGCAGGTTGGTATGAAAAGCGCCGCAACGTCACTGACCGCTCCGGACAGGCCCGACGTATACGTCCGATGCGGTGGCGGGTCATCGCGTCCGGTAGCGGCTTTTACACTGCACACGATAAACGCCGACGGTTCGGGCCTGTGTGCGATCTCTCCGTTCGAGGAGTTTGAATGGACCCCCGCTATCGCTGGCGACGGGACCATTCTTCACGCTCGATGGGATTACGTGGATCGCCACAACAACGCCTGGATGAGCCTCTGGTCGATCAACCCCGACGGATCGAACGCGCGGATCGTCTACGGGAACTATACCCGCAGCCCGCACTGCATCTTCGAGGCTCGCGCCATCCCCAACTCGCACAAGCTGATCTTCACTGCCTCGGCCCACCACGCCCAGACCATGGGCTCGCTGGTGATGCTTGATACCACCGTGGATATTGACGGACCGAAACCGCTGACTCGCCTGACGCCCGAAGTTACATACCCCGAAATCGAACGCACCGCACCGTCGCAATATGCAAACCCCTGGCCGCTTTCGGAACGCATGTACCTGACATCGTGGGGGAGCGAGTCGACCGTAAGGGAAGGACGCACCAGGGTCAACAACGGGTTTGGCGTCTACCTGTTCGACGCCAAGGCGGGGACCATGGAACTGCTTCATCGCGATCCGAAAATCTCCACTATGTATCCGATGGCAATCGCGCCGCGGAAACGCCCGCCAGTCCTTCCGGAGAACATCGACCGCAACGGGCCGCAGGAAGGCGTGTTCCTGATCTCCGACATCTACCGCGGTTTGAAAACGATCAAGCGCGGCGAGATCAAGGCCGTTCGCATAATCGCCGTGCCCCCGAAGTGTCAACCAACCATGAACCGTCCGTCGATCGGTCACACGCGAGAAGATCCGGGCAAGTGTATCCTGGGCTCCGTGCCCGTCGAGGCCGACGGATCGGCGCAGTTCCGCGTGCCTTCGGGCGTGATAGTATTCTTCCAGGCGATCGATTCGCGTGGGATGGCGGTTCAGACCATGCGGAGCACCACGCACGTCCAGCCCGGGCAGACCCTCAGTTGCGTGGGGTGTCACGAACCACGCAACGAGACTCCCGTGTCGCGACGCCTTCTTGCCGTCGCCCGCCCGCCTTCCAAGATCACCCTGGCGCCGAGCGGTTCCTGGCCCCTGCGATTCGACACGCTTGTCCAACCGCTGCTCGACGCCAAATGCGTCAAATGCCACAACCCCAAAGCCAAAGACCCGAAGGGCAGGAAGTTCGACCTGACCGGCGCCAAGGCTTACATGTCACTGTGCAGATATGGAAAGCCCTCCCTGCAGCAGCACGTGTTTGTTGATTATCGCAAGGGAAAATCGACGGTGGGTAATTGTGCGGCTGCCAATAGTGCCCTTATGGCAATGCTTTATGGTCCAAAAGGGCACTACAAAGTGAAACTTACCGCCGAAGACCGGCGCCGCCTTATTGTATGGATGGATACCTATGCACAGCGGGCCGGGTCATTCAGCGATGACCAGGAGCGCCAGTTGACCGAATTACGAAGGCGCTACGGGAGTATGCTGATCGACCCCAACCAGACCGAAGTGAAAAACCCTCCGGCGACTATTGGATTGTCATCGATACAGAATAAGAACATTGAAAAAAAAGGCTTGCGTTAAACATGTAGTTTCGAGGAGAATCCGAATCCCCGAAACCGAAACAACCGCAAAGAAAAACAGGGAACCTGCCATGAACCGACGAATGAAAATGCTGCTTTGCCTCACCATCGTTACAATCGCTATCGTTTCGAGCCACCTTCTGACCAGTGCGCCGACGGTTACCGCCGCACCGGCATCGGCGTCCGGTCCGGTTTACCTCTCTCCGGTCGTCATCATCTCCGACAAGGCCGGAAAAACACTTTACATCGCGCAGGCTACCGCCAATCGGATCGATGTTTTTGATGTCGCCTCCGAAAAGGTTACAAAGAGCATAGCTATCGGCGAACCTGTCAGCGGCGCGACGCTGTCGTCCGATGAGAGCAAGCTCTACGTCACCACCGCCGTTCCGGCAGGAAGCCTCCGCGTGGTCGATATCAAGAGCGCAAAGGTTACCGCCAAGATCTCCGTCGGGCATACTCCGATGTCGCCGGTTGTAAGCCCCGACGGTAAGAAGGTGTATGTGGCCAACCGTTTCGGGCGCCAGGGTACGGGCGTCTCGATCGGCTCGATAAGCGAGGTTGACCTGGCTACCGGTAAGGAAAAGACCGGACACGTACCCCGCGAGCCAACCGCCCTGGATATTTCCAAGGACGGTAAGATGTTGATTGTCGCCAATCATCTTCCGGCCACCGCGTCTGACCAGGATTACGCGGCCGCGGAAGTTACGCTTATTGACGTGGCGGACCTGAAGGACAGGACCAAACACATTCGCATCAAGCTGCCCAACGGTGCGATGGCCCTTCGCGGAGTGAAGGTCTCGCCGGACGGTAAGCTTGCGGCTGTGACGCACATGCTGGCACGGTTCCACCTGCCGACCACCCAACTCGAACGCGGATGGATGAATACCAACGCGATTACCCTCATCGATGTCGCCAATAAGAAGTCCGTCAATACTATCCTGCTGGACGACGTCGACCACGGTGCGGCCAATCCGTGGGCGATAGCCTGGTCGGCAAACAGCGAAACCTTGTGCATCAGCCACGCCGGTACGCACGAGATCAGCGTGATTGACATGCCCGCCCTGCAGGCCAAGCTCGACAAGTCCGTTGCCGAAAAGAAGGCGAAAGAAGTACAGAACGACCTTTCGTTCCTCGTGGGTCTGCGAAGGCGCCTGAAACTGGCGGGCAACGGACCTCGCTGCATGGCGATCATTGGTACCAAAGCCTACGTCGGCGAGTACTTCACCGACAGCATCAGCGTTTTGGATATCGCCCCTGACTCGCGCCCTGTCGCCAAGGCCATTGCACTTGGGGCAAAGCAGAAAATGACAGTTGTTCGCAAGGGCGAGATGTTCTTCAACGACGCCCAACTGTGTTTCCAGATGTGGCAGAGCTGCGCTACCTGCCACCCCGACGGAAGGACTGACGGATTGAACTGGGATCTCATGAACGATGGAATGGGCAATCCCAAGAGCACCAAGTCGCTGCTGCTGTCGCACAAGACCCCACCGGTGATGATCACCGGTATCAGGACTGACGCAAAGCACTGCGTGCGTGCGGGCATCCGGTTCATCCAGTTTGCCGTACGTCCCGAGGAAGATGCCCAGGCCCTCGACGCATATCTGGAATCCATGACGCCGATACCCAGTCCGTTCCTGATAAACGGCGAACTCAGCGAATCGGCCAAGAGGGGCAAGGTTCTGTTCGAGAAGAAGGCCGGATGCGCCATGTGCCACAGCGGGAAGTACTTCACGGACCTTGAAAAATACAACGTCGGAACAGGCAAGGACAGCGAAGTCAAGAGAGAGTTCGACACCCCCACGCTGATTGAAGCATGGCGGACCGCACCGTATCTCTACGACGGACGCGCGGTGACCATAGTCGAACTGCTCAAGCCGAAATATAACCCCAAGGATCTGCA
Source organism: uncultured Planctomycetaceae bacterium (assembly GCA_964607575.1). Taxonomy (GTDB): domain Bacteria; phylum Planctomycetota; class Phycisphaerae; order SM23-33; family SM23-33; genus BS750m-G57. The sequence continues at coordinate 8,887 of CAZSLS010000053.1, forward strand.
CGGTACGACGACGAAACTGAGCGAAAAGGAAAAAACCGATCTCGCCGAGTATATCCTGTCGCAGTAATTACCCATATCCGCCTACCGCGGAGCAAACACGGTATGGAAGGAAACTTTAATGGACAGCACTGACTTGCCGACGACCGCCACTGTCAACAGGGAAACCGCACCCGGAATGCAGTTGGTTAGTCTGAAGTCCTCGAGTATAGAAGAGCTTTTCATTACTGCCGACCTGCGTGGGAGAGATCTCGCCGGCGTTGTGCAGAATGTGATGAACGTCGTCAAGGACAAGAATGCCACCGTCGTTACCCAGACGATCTTTGCGCCCATGGGGCAGGACAATTCGTCCGTGTCCGAGGGGAAAGAAGCTATCGGTGAATGCGATTGGCCGGTGACGTGGATTGACAGCGGACACCGAAACGGCTCGCCCCTGGGCGGTATGCATATCCACGCCGTCAGCGGCGCGGATATCGAGCGGATTATTCTCGACGACAGGACCGTCGGCAGCGTATTCCAGGACGATTCGGCCAGGTACTGCTACCTCGGCGACCTCTGGTCTGGCGATCGATCGGCCAGTCGCACCGAACAGGCCGATCAGACCTTCGACATGATGGAGGCTGCAATAAAGCTGGGCGGAATGGAATTCTCGAATATCGTCAGAACATGGTTGTACCTCGACGAGTTGCTTCAATGGTACGATCCGTTCAACAGGGTGCGGGACGACTTCTTCCGCCAGCGGGGTGTGTTCGATGCCCTGGTCCCCGCGTCGACGGGTATCAGCGGGGCGAACCCCGCAGGTGCGGCGGTGATCGCCGGCGCTATGGGCGTCCAGGTACTCAATGATTCGGTGACCGCTTCGCCCCTTCCCTCGCCCCTGCAGTGCCCGGCGCTGGAGTACGGTAGTTCGTTCAGCCGTGCGATAGAACTGAGCCAACCCCACTGCAAGCGCGTGGTAGTATCAGGGACCGCCAGTATCGAGCCCGGCGGAAAGACGGTGTATCTTGACGACGTGCCGGGGCAGATCGATCTGACAATGCGAGTAGTGTTTGCGATCCTGGAATCGCGAGGGGCGTCATGGTCTGACGTGACGCGTGCAATCGCGTATTTCAAGTGCGAGCAGTACCGTCAGGATTACGTGAAGTATTGTGACGAAAACGAAATACCGGACATGCCCACCATCATCACGGAAAACGATATCTGCCGTGATGATTTGCTTTTTGAAATCGAACTGGACGCTATCGTGTCAGCCAAATAAAGTTGCGATGATCGGAACCGCTGCCCACATGCGGGTTGTATTCGGGGACAGTCATCGGGTCAGGAACGGTTGGGAATGTGGATTCTCCAGCCCTGATCGGAACCACAGAAACAGGGCTTACCATGACGAAGAAAATCAGACCAAAGGACAGGCATAAGGCGATAGTTGACGCTATCGTTGCTGATAACCTGACGGCAAAGGAAACCGCCGCCAGATTCGGCCTGACGTTGGCTGGAATCTACTACATCTGCCGCAAGTACGAGATCAAACCGCGGAAACGTCGAAAGGACTACTTGCCCAGCAAGTACCCCCAGATCGCGGACGAGGAATGGCTCAGGCAGAAGTTTGTCGATGAGTACCTCACCTACCAGGCCATCGCCGACATGGTAGGCTGCTCGAGGCAGAGGGTTCACCAGCGAGTGCTGGAGTTCGGTATGACGCGCCCCAAAATCTCCCGGGCCAAACCGAAGAAACCCAAACGGGTTATCCCCCTGAAAGGTGTGCTCAAGGATAAGCGGATCCGCGCGAAATACGGGGGCAAGCGCTATATTGCCCACGTCATGCCTTCCGGTGCGATAAAACGCCGCGATACCGGTGAAGTTTTTGATTCGCCCTGTGAAGCCGCCCGGTCCATCTCCAGGCGAAAGTCCGTCAACGGCTGGAAATTCTGGTTGTACAGGGTCGGTAAGGGCTGCTGGGAACCGCTGGCCAACCTGAAGAAGGAAGCATGATCGGACCTCTCGGTGCGGTCATTTAATCCGGAGAAATCTCCCCGGTCGCAGACCGCCTTGTAGCCTGGTTATCTGCATCGGGGCCGAGCAAAAGGTATGGTTGCGTACGTTCTGACTCTCGGACGTCTGGTGCTGGCGGTATGCTTTGCTGTCTGCCTGGCGATGTGGGCAGTGGACGGAGGTGTCTCCAGCGGCGCGGCGATCGCGCTTCTCGCAATGGCGCTGATCGAGGAGATGACCGACGTCTTTGACGGATGGGCGGCCAGACGCTTCGGAACCGTCAGCGCCCTTGGAGGAATCCTCGACCCGCTGGTCGATTCACTCTCCAGAGCGACGATCTACTTCGCAATGGCGAGGGTCGGATGGATCCCATGGGCCGTCCCGTTGGTAATGGTGGGGCGGGATATTATCGTAGCTTACACACGCATCGCCAATGCAACAGTTGGCGCTGCGACTTCCGCCAGATTCAGCGGTAAATTCAAAGCGATTATCCAAGGTGGTGGAATCCCGGTCGTTATCGTTCTGGCCATGCCGGTAACGCGCGAAACCCTCGCCGAAGGAACTGTCGAAATGTTGCAATTTGTTGCGGCCGGAATACTCGTAAGTGTGACTCTGTGGTCCCTGATCGATTACATCATCGGCGCCTTACCGGCGATCAGGCAGATGAAAAACTCGTAACGCAATACCAGCGGGACTCGCCGCTGCAAACCGATGGAGAAAGACAAGATGACGGAAATGTACGAAAGACTAGGGCAGTTGAAACTGATCCCGGTTGTTGTTATTGAGGACGCCGCCGACGCCGAACCGCTGGGGCAGGCTCTCCTGGACGGCGGGCTTCCGTGTGCGGAGGTGACTTTCAGGACCGCCGCAGCGCCCCAGGCAATAAGCGCGCTGGCGGAACTTGGCGGTCTGCTGGTGGGGGCGGGAACAGTCCTGACCGTAGACCAGGCCAAACAGGCCGTGGATTCCGGTGCAGAGTTCATCGTTACGCCGGGCTTCAGTCCGCAGGTCGTTGGTTACTGCGTCGATAACGATATTCCTGTCACCCCCGGTGTATGCACGCCTTCGGGGATCGAAGCCGCACTGGGCTTCGGGTTGAACGTGGTGAAGTTTTTCCCCGCCGAGGCGTTCGGAGGGCTCAAGACGCTCAAGGCGATCGGCGGACCGTACGGTATGATGAAGTTCATCCCCACCGGAGGGATAAGTGCGGACAACCTCGTCGATTATCTGGCCTTCGAGAAAGTACTCGCATGCGGGGGCAGTTGGATCGTCAAGAAGGACCTGATAGCCGCGAAAAACTTCACCGAGATAACCAGCCTGACCCGCGACGCGGTTTCTCTGGCCTCAAAAGCATAATCGACTGATTCTGCGGGTACGCTCGTGCCGATTCCTAAGATATGGTTGCTCCTGTGTGTTGGAGCGATGCAATATACCGTATCCCAAGGCGTTTGGAAAACAGCAGGCCCGGTTGCAGTTCTGTTGAGGGACAGGAGTGCCCGGGCAATGCGTCCGGTTTGAATTGGAATCGAGGTGCAGGTTGAACTCGCTATGTCTTCGAGTGGTCGTGATTGTCATTTCCGCAGCCTCTCTTGCCGGCGCCCAGGAGACCGCCGCAGAGAAGTACAAAGACGCCTTCGGAACCGAAGACAAGTCTGTGCGAAGGAGCCCCAACACGCTCGACGATTTGCAATTTTCGATCAAGCTGCTCAAGGCCGCCAGGTCCTCGGCGAATACCGGAGGCTACCGCGTGGTACTCTACGAGAAGGTCTACGAATTCGCCGCCAGGAGATCGAGTGGATACAAGCAGGCGATTGAGGCGCTTAACTATCTCAGCCGCGCACTTCCGGACAGAAGGGGCGAGTGGCTCGACAAGAAGCTCAAGGCCATGTCGAAGCGATACATCAACAGCTACGGGCCGGGGCGCAAGGAAATCGCCAAACCGTATCTGGATACCATGCTGGCCGTAGCGGACAGCAAGCTCAAAGACGGTAAGACCAGCGAGGCACAAGGACTCTACCGACGTGCCTATTCGGTGGCGCTGCAGATCAAGTCACCGCTTCGAGCCGAGATACGCGACAAGGCCGCCAAACTCGCCGCCGGTAATGCATTGCATCGCAGGGGCGAACAGTTCAAGAGGGCCCTGGCCGCAAAACCGTCACTCAGGAATCGCGAGAACCTGATCTACTACTACCTTCTGGATATGGACAGCCCCAAGGACGCCGTCGGGCTGATTACCGAGAAGGTGAATCAGTCTCTCCGCCGCTTCGTTCCGTTGGCCGCCTCCCCCCAAGCCCAGCTTGAGGCAGCGGCATGCCTCGATCTGGCAAAATGGTACGAGTCGCTGGCAAAGAGGCCAATATCGCCAAAGGGAAGGCTGAATGTCTATCGGCGGGCCAGGGAGTATTACGGGAAATACTTGTTGTCCGGCGACAAGACGAACTCCAAAGAACTACTAGCCAAAATAGCTGTCGCGAGGCTCGACAAAGCCATAGACAGAATGGACCCCAGCAGGCTTACGATCGACTGCGGGGGCGGCGTGACGATGAGGCTGATCCGTTTGAAGACAGGTAAATTTCTGATGGGCAGCCCGGCCGGCGAGGCCAGGCGCGGCAGTGACGAGGGGCCTCAGACAAGCGTGGAGATATCCAAGGCGTTCTACATCGGTGTTACAGAGGTTACCCGGCAGCAGTACACCGCGGTTGTGGGTGCTGATCTCGGCGGCGTCAAGGGAGCAACCCTCCCGGTGGCGAATGTGAGTTCCGCTGATGTGCTGGCCTTCTGCAAAAAGCTTTCGACTGCGGCATCGCGGGAAGTCAGGCTACCCACCGAGGCCGAGTGGGAATACGCCTGCCGCGCCGGTTCCACCACGGCGTTCTGCTGCGGAAATGACTCCAGTGGACTTGGCGCCTACGCGTGGACCAGCGCCAACAGCGCGGTAGACAAGAAACTCCAACCCCGCGCCGTCGGCGGAAAGAAGCCTAACGCCTGGGGGCTGTTCGACATGCACGGGAACGTTCGCGAGTTCGCCCTCACCCCGTATCGCAGTTCGAGCTACGCGGGCGCCGACAGCATCGCTCCACAGGACCCGGCGAAATGCAGGAGCACTCTCCAGCGACGGGGCGGTTCCGCCGGGCGGGATACATCCTTCTGCCGCTCCGCCAACCGCTACTACGGTTCGAGTGCGGGAGATGCCTTATCGGGCTTCCGCGTGGTGATCGAAGTGAAATCCGCCGGCTCGTTACGCTGATATCGATGCTTTTTCGTCGCCCTAATGAGAGGTTGGGGACTATGAGACGTCTGGTACTGCTTGGTTCTTTAATTTGCGTTCTCGTGCTGGAAGGTGCTCACGATCTCTTGGGTCAACGGACCGCCGCCAAACCTGCGGCGGTGTGGGTCCGCATTCCCATCACCGGTACGATTGGCGAGGATTTCACCGCCGACGACATGAGGGGTGGTCTCCGACGCGCCAAATCTGCCCGCGCCGACGTGGTTGTCCTCGTACTCGACACTCCAGGAGGTCGCCTCGACCATGCCGAGGAGATAATCGACATAATCATACGGGCTCGCGGTATTCGGTTCGTGGCGGTGGTCAACAGGGCGCTTTCCGCAGGTGCGGCAATCACGCTGGCATGTCCGGAAATCTTCACCACCGAGACCGCCACCATAGGCGCCGCGACTTCATTCATGGCCGATGCCAGGGGGATAGTCGCTCTCCCAAAAGACGTCGCCGAGAAGTTCCAGTCCGCCTGGCGGGCCGTCTGTCGAAAGGCGGCGCAGCATGGCAAGCACTCGGCGCTCCTCGCCGAGGCGATGGTGGACGCGAGTTTCACCTTGTCCATGACCAAAACCGGCGGGAAGGTCGTGATCGCAAAGGGCACCAAAGGCGAGGTACTCAAGACCAAGGGACAGATCCTGACATTGACCGCGCGTGAAGCGGTTGCCTGCGGACTTGCAAAGGGCATGGTTTCGGATGCGGGGGCTGTCGGTAAGGAACTTGGGCTGGCCGGGTGGAAAGAGCACGCCCGGTTGACTGGTACGTCCGCGGCGGGCAAGGATGCTCTCGGTGAGTTGTATCAATTGCTTTCAGGCAAGACCGCTGAACTGAAACTGAACAAAGTGTCTTCGCTGACGCATCTCCAGAAGAGTGTGGCGATGAAACAATGGGATGCCTGGTTGGAGCGCCAGAAGTTGGAAGGACGTCGCATTCGCTGGCAGGTGCGCCTCGTCGAGAGCATTGATGTATCGATTCCGGAACTGAAGAGATATGTGGGGCTATGCACTGACGAATTGAACGCGGCCAAAAGGGCGCTGAGGCGGTCTCCCAGAAGCAAACGTATCCAGCAAGCAGTTCGCGAGAGGCAGAAGCTACTTGCGGAGGCAAAGAAGCAGTTTGAGGACGTGCGGGCCTGGCCGTTCGTGGTTGGTGCTACCGCGACGGGATATCCCGACCGCGTCATAGTGTTCGCGAGATTCGGAAAGTCTGCCCAGAGTTACCTCGCCAGAGCGCAGAGGGGCGCTATCATCCCCCTTTCCGGGCGGATCGAGAAGACGACATTTGGTACTCTCGGTATAACGCGGGGGTTTAAAGGAACACCATTCATCGACCCGCGGTTCGGGCCCTCGCGTGACCGCAAGTTGTATATGCAGATATGGTTGCGAGCCTGTTCTATCGACACCGCGTCCCCTTCGTCTCGCGTATCCTCCGGCGGTCAGGATCGCGGGGATGCCGAAACAAAGGCAGGCAGACTCCTGAAAATGGCTGCCCTCTACCAGGCCAACAATAAGCCCGACCTCGCCAACGCGATGCTCAAGAGCATTATCGAGGAGTATCCGAAAACCAAGGCCGCCGCCAAGGCGAAATTGCAATTGGGCAGGAAAGACTAGCGACCTGTATGGAAGAGTTTTTTCGCGAGCTTATGTCGGCCGATGCTTTGGGGGCTACGGTCGGTTCGTTTTGTCTGATCCTTGTATTCGTGCGGTGCAAGGTTCCGCTTAGTATAGCTGTGCTGGTGGGGGGAGGTGTGTTGGGTGCGTTGTTCGGCCTCAGTCGGGATCAGATAGCGCTCGCCGCTCTGCGGGGGATGTTCAGCCCGGGCAGTATCGGGCTGGCGTCGATTACCGTTCTGCTGCTGGGTCTTTCGCAGTCTATGCGCGGTGCCGGGCAGCTTGCCGAGATCGTGAAGCTGGCAAAATCGCTTCTGCGACGCCCCGCGATTGCGATGGGGGCCTTACCGGCGCTCATCGGACTGCTGCCCATGCCGGGCGGAGCACTGTTCTCGGCGCCGATGGTCGAATCTGCCGCCGGTGAGGGGCTCGAGAGCGCCGGGAGACTTTCGGCGATCAACTACTGGTACCGTCACATCTGGGAGCACTGGTGGCCGCTCTATCCGGGTGTTCTACTGGCGGTGGACCATACCGGTTGGCCCCTGGATGCGTTCGTTCTGATGCAGATTCCTCTGGGCGTGTTCATGTTCCTCGGCGGGTTGGTGATCTTCCGGGGCCTGCATCCGGACCTGCGTGTCCGCGGCGCCAGTCCGCCTGCGGGCACAAAGCGCCGCCTGCTGTGGAATACATCATCGATATGGATCGTCCCGCTGATCTGGGGCGCTGGAACTGCCGTCGCATGGACGAGTCTTTGGGCGATGGGCCTTTCCCGCCCTGACGTGCGCCGGATCGCATGGCTTTCGGCGGCAGTGAAATACGGTCCGCTGATTGGCGGACTGGTGATCTCGCTGCTGTGGACCTCGCGTCTGAACGGTACGGGGATTGGCGGTTTGCGGAGGATTTTCGCCAAGCCGTCGATTTACGGTCTTGTATTCCTCGTGTTGAGCATCATGGCGTTTCAGCGTGTCCTGAAGGCCACTGATGCCGGCAAGGCAATGGGCGATGAGTTGCAGGCGATGAATGTTGCCGTGGTAGTGGTTGTCGCGGCGCTTCCGTTTATCTCCGGAATGGTCACCGGTCTGGCGATCGGGTTTGTGGGAATAAGTTTCCCGATAATCCACGATATGGTCACCGCCTCAAAGGACGAGCCGATGGCCGCATCGTACATGGTACTCGCCTACGCGTGCGGGCATATCGGCATGATGCTCACGCCGCTGCACGTCTGCCACGTGGTATCAAACAAATACTTCGAAACACCGTTCGCCCCGGTCTACAAACGGATCATCCCCGCCGCATGCATAACGCTGTTGTTGGGAATAGCATATTTCTTCGTCCTGCGAGCCCTGGGGATGTGACAGCGGGGGGCTATTCTGATTTGACTGTTTCCAGCACTTCGGCGATTACGTCGTCTGTTGTTATGCTGTCGGCCTGGCCTTCGAATGAGAGGATCAGGCGATGCCTGAGGGCGGCGGGAGTGCATTTGCGGACGTCGGACAGCGATACGTTGGCGCGTCCCTGCACGATTGCCCTGACCTTTGCGGCAAGGAGTATCGACTGGGCGCCGCGCGGCGATGCCCCGTAGCGTACATATTTGGTTGTGGTCTCGGGCGCCAGGTCGGAAGACGGAGATGTCGCCAGCACGAGATTGGCGATGTATTTGCTTACTGCCGATGCGACTTCGACCTCTCTCACGGTCTGCCTCATCTCGATTATGTTCTGTCCCGTTGCGATAGCCTGTGCGGCTGGCGTTTGAGTGCCGGTGGTGCGGTCGAGAATACTCACCAGTTCGTCGGCGGGGGGGGACGCCAGCAATATCTTTAGCATGAACCGGTCGAGCTGGGCTTCGGGCAGGGGGTAGGTGCCTTCCATCTCGAGCGGGTTCTGGGTGGCCAGAACCATGAACGGTCCGGGCAACTGGTGGGTAGTTCGCGCGACGCTTACGGTCTGCTCGGCCATCGCTTCGAGAACCGCAGATTGGGTCTTGGGCGTTGCCCGGTTGATCTCGTCGGCAAGGATGAGGTTTGCGAAGATGGGCCCGGGTTGAAACTCGAACCGCTTACCGCCATGGGCGTCGCCGACGACGATATTGGTCCCGGTGATGTCGGCGGGCATGAGGTCGGGGGTGAACTGGATGCGGTGGAACTCTATGTTCAGCGTCGCGGCGAGCGTCCTTACCAGGAGCGTCTTGCCCAGGCCCGGGACGCCCTCGAGCAGAGCGTGCCCGCCGGCCAGAAGGCAGATCATAACCTCTTCGATGACGTCCTTGTGACCGACGATTACCTTGCCCAACTCGGCGGTGATCGCCGAATACTCAGCCTGGAAAGCTTCGATCCTGGAGGCAAACTCAGATTCCGAGGATTGGTTGGTCATGCGTTTATCTTATTGCAACTCACACCGGCGGACAACAATAAATCGCCGCGGCTCAAGCGAGTAAACGACCCAGGAGTAGTCTCGCGGCCGCCTTGTCCGGGATCCTACCGCGAACTGCCGAGTCGATGTCGCCCAGCGCGAATGCTGGAATCGCCGCCCCCACGCATGACGGGCAGCCGTCTTCGCAGGAGCAATCGTCGATGACCGTCTTGATCGTTCGGAGGATTTCCTCCCAGCGGTCGAGGCAGCGTTTGGCGTAACCCATCCCCCCCGGATAGCGATCGTAGAGGAACATCGCGTCGGCGCCGAGGCAGCTTGCGTCGACGACGGCCCCGATGTCCTGGGCGTCACACATAACGTACATCGAGGCAACTTCCACGAGTACGTTGGCGATCCCGACCAGGGCCTCGCCGATTTGCATGTCGCGATCCTGCAATTCGGAGACTGTTTTCGCCGGCGGGACGAACCACATAGCGACCGTTTCGAGCGTCTGGGCGGGCATGTCGAGTTTCTCGAAACCGAGCGAGTCGCGCGAGTGGAAGCGGATCTTCTTGAACATCGGTATCGTGGTGGTGACCGTAACGTCGCCGAATCCCAACTTCGCGGTCTGCCAGTCAGACGTCTCGTCCTCCTCGTCGATGCGGATTTGCGAACTCTGGACCGATTGGGTGTAGTAGTCCAGATCCTGTCTTTCGACGTATGCAATCTTCTGGTCGATGTCGAGGCGCTGGACGAAATACGTTTCAGCCGCGTGAATGTACACCGCGTGGTCGTGCAGTTGGCCCAGCGCGCTGATCTCGCTGACCGTTCCGATCACCCGCTCGGCGCCGGTTATGTCCTGGATGGTGTAGACCGGTCCGGCGATGTTGCGGAGGTTCACATCTGCCGCCGGGTAGTCGCTGGAGGAGAAGTACCACTGCTCGTCGATCTGCTTGACGCAGTGGTCTTCTTCGAGCAGTTCGAGGATCGTCTCTGCGTACGGACCGAACGCCTCGACGTCGACGGGCGTCAGGGGCAGTTCGTGAGCGGCGCAGCGGAGGTGCCCGACAACGATGTGAGGGTTGTCCGGATCGACGATCGCCTGCTCGGGATTCTGCGCGAAAAGGTACTGCGAGTGCATCATCAGGTACTGGTCCAGAGGTGCGTTCTGGGCGATCAGGAATACGATCGACTCGTCCAGACCGCGCCCGGCGCGTCCGGCCTGCTGCCACATGCTGGCGATTGTTCCCGGGTATCCGACCAGTATGCACGCGTCGAGCGAGCCGATGTCGATCCCGAGTTCCAGTGCGTTGGTGCTCGAGAGGCCCATAAGCTCGCGCTCGCTGAGTTTGCGCTCGATTTCGCGCCGCTCGGCGGGCAGGTACCCGCCCCGATACGCTGCAACCGAATCGCCCGATTTGCGCGAGATACCGCGCAGTTTGTCGCGGGAGTTCTTGAAGATCAGTTCGGCGGCAAGGCGCGTTCGGGTAAAGGCGATTGTCTGGACGCCTTCGGCCACCAGCGACGTCAGCAGGTGGATGGCCTCCCAGAGCGGGCTCCGCCGATCGCCGCCGGCCCGCCAGTTATCGGCTTGTCCGCGCGCGGCGGTCTCCAGCGGCGGGGGGTTCCAGAGTACGAACTTTCGTGGCCCGCGCGGGGCGCCGTCGTCATTGACCAGTTCGAGCGGCCGGCCGCAGATACGTTCGGCGTGGCGGCGGGGGTTGTCTATCGTGGCGGAGCAGCATACCAGTTGCGGATCGGAACCGTAGTGTGCGCATATCCGCCTGAGTCGCCGCATCACATTGGCCAGATGCGACCCGAACACGCCGCGATAAGCGTGGAGCTCGTCGATCACGACGTACTTGAGGTTGGCGAAGAACCGGTTCCATCGCGCGTGGTGGGGGAGTACGCCCTGATGCAGCATGTCCGGATTGGTCAGCACGACATTGCCCGCGTTGCGGAGTTTGCGCCGCAGCGGAGTGGGAGTATCGCCGTCGTACGTGCCGGCCAGGAAGTCGACGCCCTCGACGCTTTCGCCGAGCCGCCCGATCGCTTTCAACTGGTCCTGGGCGAGGGCTTTCGTCGGATACATCATCAGTGCGGTCGCCAGCGGGTCGTTCAGGAGCGTCTGGACGATCGGGATGTTGTAGCACAGCGTCTTTCCGCTGGCGGTCCCGGTAACTATCACGACGTTCCGCCCGGCGTTTAGAAGATCGATGGCTTGGGCCTGGTGGCAGTAGAGGTTCGAGATGCCCTCATCGGCCAGGGCGGTCGCAACCGCCGGAGCCAGACCGTCTGCGACCTGGTCGAACTTTGCGGCCCGAGCGGGCAGTTTCTCGATATGGGCGACCTGCCCGCGGAAAAACTCCCTGCCGCCAAGTCGATTAATAAATGTATGAGCATCCATGCGAAAATCCTGTCGATATTGTCCGTATGGGAAGATACTATCACGGTCGCCCGCTCATTGCCACTTACCGGCGGTCAATTACTTTGATCGGCGGGAACTCAGGCGGCGGTATGAGAGTCTAATGTTTGAGACACGGTGAACTTCGATGGACTATTCGAAAGCGGTTGGGATTATTGGAATTGTCTGTTTATGGGTGCTTGCCTCGCCGGCGCCCGGTGGCGCAGGTGTTCGTATTTGGCCTTCGAAAGATCTGGTTTCGATGTGGTCGGGCCAGGGCAATGCGGCAGATTCCGTCGGCAAGAATCACGGGCGCGCGTGTGGCGGCGTCAAATACGCGCCGGGAATTTCGGGGCTGGCGTTCAAGCTGGACGGCAAGAGCGCGTACATTCACGTCGACAGTTCGGCGGCGTTGCAGATCACCGGCGATCAGACGATTGCGATGTGGCTGAAGCCAGAGCGACTTGGCGTGCGACAGAATCCTATCGCCAAGGCCTACGGTGGGGAACTGACCATTACGCTCGAACCGACCGGTGAGTTGAGTTACTACTACGGGACAAGCGGCCTGCTCGCCGAGCCGTACGAGGGCTTCTCCGTGCCGAATGTCGTCAAGGCCGGCAAGTGGACGCACATTGCGGTGGTTCGCGACTTCAAGGCCCGCAAGCTGCGATGGTACATCAACGGTGCATTGAAGCTGGAACGTGATTCGAAATTCAACAAGGCCAGGGCATCGAAGAGGCCTCTGTACTTGGGCAAGGGTTACGTTAATAACTACTGCGGCTTGATCGATGAGGTGTGCCTCTGGCGGCGGGCGTTAAACGCCGGTGAGATTGCTGCGGTGGCCTCCTCCGTCCCGCTGGGTGCTCCGGTAGTTCCGCGGAACGCAAAGTTCGACAACGTCCGCCCCCATGACGGTAGCGTGCTGCTCGGGACAATCCAGAATCAGGACTGGTCGATTACGACGGCATACGGGAAGTTCAAGATCCCCGCGGCCCGCGTTGTAGGACTCGCATCCAAGGTCACTGCACCCGCGGCCAGCCGCCCTGTTGCGACGGATGTTCGAATGCTCCTGATGGACGGGCAGGTGTTGGCCGGCCGGCTTTTGGCGTCGCATTTGCAGTTGAAGCTCTCCGACGCTCAGGTACTGAAGATCCGGGTCGATCAGATCAAGCAGTGCGGTTATCGAATCGGCCCGAAAAAATCCGCTAATGTCTCTGAAGTTCGCAAGGCCTACAAGAAGTTCCCCGCTACGGCCGTGCTGCGGAGCGGCGATCATCTGGCATGGGACAGTTCCGGCGTGAAGATACGATTCGAATCAGTTTACGGACCGCTGGATCTCCGCCCGGAGATCGTGTCGAGCATAGCTCCGGCAAGAGACAATATGTGGCGAGTGAATCTGAACGATTCCTCGCTGATTCTGGGGACCCTGGGGTCTAAGGCACTGAAGTTAAAACTCGAACTCGGCAAGGAGATTACCGTACCAAGCCGCGATATCATGTACCTGACTATGCCCGCCACCATTGCCAAGCCGACGGATTCGACTACGGTAATGCTCAGCCACGGTGACCGCCTGTTGGGAAGGCTGATCGACAAAGTACTGAAGGTTCGGACAGCATACGGCAGGGTGCTTATCCCGATGGCCGACGTCTGGACGATAGAATCTCTGGCCAATGGCACGTCGAAACTTACCATGCAGAATTCGACGGTTCTGAGATGCCAACTCAGAGACCACAGTCTGGATATGGTCCTGGCTTCGGGGTTCAAGTTTGCGGTCCGGGTCGATCGGATCGTCTCGGTAACCGCACCCCGCAAGCTGCCGGCTGAGACCGTAGGCAAGATTGAGACCCTTATCAAGCAATTGGGCGACACATCAGCAGTGAAACGCAAGGCTGCATCGCAGAAACTGATAGCGATGGGAAAGGGCATACTCGTCGTGCTGAAGCGTCACAGCAACAGCAAGAACGCGGCGATCAACAAAGGCGTCAAGGAAGTGATCGATATGCTCGAAGGCAAGCGTACGCTCATAGTATGGCCGGAGAGCGTTACTGTAGACGAGGGGGATTTCCGGTTGATACTTGAAGAAGGCGGGGGCACGGTAATACGCAACTAGCAAGATTTGCGGGGTTTTTTGCGGCGTTTTCTGGCGCGTGAGGCCAGTGAATCGCCGAGTTTTATGTGTTCGACCGGTTGGGGCTGGTCCTGGGAATGAGCTTCTTGCTGCTCGGCGTCGGTGACTGACTTTTCCTGCTCGGCGGGCTTACCGCCGAAAGCGGTGGGGGGCATGCTCGGTCCGGTGATCTTGTCGGTCATGTGGGGGGCTTTGGGTTCCATCGCGTCGAGTTGGGTGCTGCGTATCTTCTTGGCCAATCGTCTGCGGAACTGCCTGCCGAACTCCTTCCGGGTGGTTCGGCGGGCGGAGGGGTCGGGCGTGTCGAGAGCGGTGCCTGTCTTGGGCTGGGGGTAGCCCTCCGACGCGTGGGGATCAATTGGATGGAAAACCTGCGGTTCGCGCATCCGTTCGAGGCGTCGTCTGAGATCGTGCTGCAGGCGAAGGCGCCGCGACTCATCGTTATCGCTCAGCGAGTCGGCGTCGGGGTTATCCAGATTGCTCCGATCGCCGAGCAGTCCTTCGAGGATCATGATCGACGATGCCTTGGAAGGTACCCACGCTTCGTGGCGGTCGACGTACCAGTCGTTGTACTGGCGGAGCGGTTTGCCGACGCAGCATGGGCACCCGTCGTCGCACGGGCAGGCTGTGATGTGATCGAGGACCATCGGCATGATGATGTGGAGATTCTCGTAAGCCTTGGCGGTGAAGCCCAGCCCGTGGGGGTATCGCTCGTAAATGAAGATAGACTGCCACGGCGAGTTCACCGAACCGATCGAGTGCGAAAAATCCAGCGTATCGCACGTCATCAGCAGCGGCAGGAGCATGCGCGTGGCGTATCCGATACCGGGGAGCCCGGAGTGTTCGAGTCCGGCGTCGAGCACGCGGGCCATCAGGTCCTCGCCCGGCACGAGCCACAGCCCCATCGTCTCGAGCACCATTGTCGGCAGATCGAGTCCGTGGCGGCTTATGGCGTCGAGTTCGTAAAATCGCACCTTCTCGTAGGCGTAGGTATTGAAATATGCGGTGACTTCGCCCCAGAGAGCCAAGCCGGTCCCGAACGGTTTCTGACGCAGGATGCGGTCGACATGGTGTACGTCCGTGCCGCCTAAAGGATCAGTGTAGTAGTTTACGTCCTGGCGTTTCAGGGTTGCGATATTCCTGTCCAGATCGAGGTCGAGCACGAGGTACGTCTCGCCGCGGTGCATGTAGACCGCGCCGGGATGCACGATCGGTTCGGCGTCGTAGCGGTCGATCTCGCCGAAGATTTCACCGCTTTCGGCGTCGGTGAGCATAACGTTGGCCTCGATGGCGCCGCGGAGGGGTACCTCGTGCTGGGGCGTTTCGTCCGCGGCGTGGTACCATCGGCCCGAGACGCATTTTATCTTGTGATTTCCCGCCAGGACGTCCAGCACGATATCGGCGTCGGATCCGAAACGGGCGGCCTCGGGCGGGTCGAGGGGCAGTTCGTGGGCCGCGCACCTGATGTGCCCGAGTGTGACGAAGGGGTTGTCCGGCTCGATGACGGCCTGTTCGATGGGGCGGTCGAAGAGGTATTCGGGGTGGGTCATGATGTACTGGTTGACGGTGGTATCCATGCCGATCAGGATGATCAACGCATCTCGCTCGCCCCTGCCGGCTCGCCCGGACTGCTGAATGAAGCTGGCCAGCGTTCCGGGGTATCCGACAACAATGCACGCATCGAGCGAACCGACGTCGATCCCCAACTCCAGCGCGTTGGTGGTCGAAACCCCCAGAAGTTCACCGCTGAAGAGCCTGCGCTCGATTTCCCTGCGCTCGGCGGGCAGGTATCCGCCACGGTACGGACTCACCCTTCCCGCCAGGTGCGGGGCGACTGCCTCGAGACGCTCGGTGACGTAGCGGTGGATCATCTCGGCGGTCATGCGGGATTTGGCGAACGTGATCGTGGAGACTCCGCGCCTGACGAGTTCGGCCATCAGTTCGTGCGCTTCGACATTTGAACTCTTGCGTGACCGCCAGTTGGTGTTTCGGCGTTTGGGCGGATTCCAGAATACGTATGTCCTCCGCCCGCGGCTGCTGCCGTCGGCGTCGATCAGTTCAAATTCCCGCCCGGTAAGCTCGCGGGCAAGCTCGCGGGGGTTTGCGATCGTTGCGGAACATGCGGCCAGTACGGGGCTGGAGTTGTAGTGCGCACAGAGCCGATCGAATCGGCGGAGTACGTTGGCGATATTTGCCCCGAAGACGCCGGAGTAGGCGTGCAGTTCGTCGAGTACGATGAACTTCAGACCGCTGAGGAATTTCGCCCATCGCCCGTGCTGGGACATTATGCCCGCGTGCAGCATGTCGGGGTTTGTGAAGATTACCGACGCGCTGCTTCGCAGCTTGCGTCGCAGTGCGGCGGGGGTGTCGCCATCGTACACGCCGGCGAGAGGTCTCTTGCCCTCGGACCCGGTGGCGTCCAGTGCGATGCGGAATGCCTTGAACTGATCCTGGCAGAGTGCCTTGGTGGGGAACAGCAGCATTGCCCGGGCTTCGGGATCGTCCAGGAGCGTCTCGATCAGCGGGATCTGGTAGCAGAGGCTTTTTCCCGACGCGGTGCCCGTTGCGACGACGACGTTCCGCCCGTTTCGAAGCAGGTCGATTGCGAGGGCCTGGTATGAGTAGAGATGATCGATACCGGCTGCGGCGAGCATGTTTCCCGCGGCATTGCTGAGCGGTCGGGCCGGATGGGCGCAGTGAGCTTCGCGCCCGCCGACCTGATGCACGTAGACGATCTGGTCAGCGTAGTGGCTGCTGGAACGAAGATCATCTAGAAAGCTGTCGACATCCATGTTTACAGGCTCGCAAGTTAGGTATATGTTAACCTGTCGCGGTGAAAGCGGCAACCTTAAGCATCGCGGGCATTTTTCCACCGGAAGCAATGGGAATTGTGCCGATGAATTCACTGTAAACATTGTAGCGGGATTCTGCTTAAGGAGAGCGAAATGATTATAGGCGTACCCCGAGAGACCAAGCCTGACGAATACCGCGTCGCCGTCCTGCCCGTTGGCGTTGAACTGCTGGTTTCCGACGGGCACAGCGTGGTGCTGGAGTCCGGCGCCGGGCGAGGCAGTGGTTTCAACGATTCCCAGTACGCTCGCGTCGGCGCCGAAATCGTCGATACCGCCGAGGAAGTTTTCCAGCGTGGCGATCTGCTGGTAAAGGTCAAAGAGCCCCAGCCGCCGGAGATCGAAATGCTGCGGGACTCTCAGGTGGTCTTTACGTACTTCCATTTCGCCTCGTCGATCGATTTGACCCGGGCGTGCCTGTCGGCCGGGATCGAGGCGGTGGCGTACGAAACGCTGCGCGACGTGTCGGGGCGCCTTCCGCTGCTTACGCCCATGAGCGAAGTGGCGGGCAAGATGGCCGTCCAGGAAGGTGCCAAGTGCCTCGAGAAGCCGATGATGGGCAGGGGTATCCTGCTGGGCGGAGTACCGGGCGTCGAGCCGGCGACGGTTCTCGTGCTGGGCGCGGGGGTAGTGGGCTCCAATGCCGCCCGCCTCGCCGCGGGCCTCGGCGCCAACGTCGTACTCATGGACATAAACCTCGACCGCCTGCGGTACATGGCCGAGGTCATGCCCGCCAACGTGATGACCATCCACTGCGATCCGCACTCGGTGGCTGAGTATTCGGCGTCCGCGGATCTCGTGATAGGCGCCGTTCTAATCCCCGGCGCCCTGGCGCCGAGGCTGCTGACGGCGGAGTTAGTCGCCCGGATGAAACCGGGGTCGGTGATCGTTGACGTGTGCATCGATCAGGGCGGGTGCGTCGAGACATCTCGCGCGACCACGCACGGTGAGCCGACGTACGTCGTCGACGACGTAGTACACTACTGCGTGGGCAACATGCCCGGGGCGGTGGGGCGAACGTCCAGCCAGGCGCTTTGCAACGCCACCCTGCCATACGCCCGCCAGCTTGCCGCCCTCGGAGTAGACGGCTTCGCCGCCCAAAGCCCCGGACACGCCGACGCTATCAACATGCGGGGAGGCAAATTGCTCAATGCCGCGGTGACCGACGCGTTCGCCGGCGAGTTGGACTGATCTATTCGGCGGGCAGGTGGATCATCAACTCCGCCAGCGTTATCAGGTCGAGCCTGTTATGCTCGAGCGTGCTTACCATCTGGCGCGCGTCTTCCGTGCGAACGTAGTCGTGGTAGGCCTGTGGGATGGCGTGTCCGGGGATGTCGCCTGTGCGGTGGCGTCCGCAAATGTGTGCCTCGAGTGTTTGCAGGCGGCAGTTGGGGAGCCGGTCCTTCCAGGCCCTTCTCGATACGTGCAGCAGGTCGAGATGCGGTCCGTCGAAGGCGAACCGCACGCCCGTAGCCGCGGCACGGGCGCGTGTATAGGGCAGATCGAAACTCTTGCCATTGAACGACACCAGCATCTTCTTCCCGCCGAGGCAGTCGGCGAACATCGAAACGATCGCGCGCTCTTCGGAGTAATCGCGGGCGAAGAACTGCCTGGTGACCAGACCGCCGTCGGCCCAGACCATCACGCCGATAAGGAACACCGGCGAACTGGAAAGCCCGGTGGTCTCGAGATCGAAAAACGCCAGGTCCTCGGGCTCCAGGCGATCGCCACCGACAGGATCGGCTCGCAGAAGATGCCCCCGCAGCGCCCCGTTCGGATCGCCCATCGCGCTGATCAGATACGTCGACAGCGCGCCCTCGTCGTCGCTCGAAGCGTTCAGACTTGATTCAACCAGGAACGAGTATGCGCCGTCCGGCGAGCGAGTTTCCCGCCCGTCCACCGCATCGCTGAGTTTCACCGCGCGGGGAGGCGAGTCGAGTTGCGAGGCGAATTTCAACTTGTCGCCCGCCGCATGCCGGCGCCGCAAGCTCTTGCGAAGCTGTTCGATGTCAATCTTGTCTGCACACATATCGTTTGTAGTCCGCGAAGACCCGATCCTAACAAAACACGTACCGCTTGGCAATGTCCCGGTTACCGCGCCGTTTTTTCACTTGACCGATAGGGGAGATAGGAGTATCATCGGGTTTTGGCATCGAGAGCGCGTGAGGGTACTGGCCCTGAGATCGCGCGGCAACCTGTTGTGAGTCTCCCGACTGCAATAAGGTGCCACAGCCAGCCCGAAAGGGACTGATGTGGTTCGAGCGGCCGAGGGAAACGTTTCCCGGCGGCGTCGGACAATGTAAGAACTCTCGGCCGTATGTCGACACGTTTTTGCTCCACTACCACATCAGCACAGCTTTGATACGGTTACATATATGAGTACAGGCGACAATAGTTTTGAAAGCAGCGATACCGGACGCTCCGGATCTCCTCTGAAGTACGCTCAGTCCGTGACGTTTGACGATCCGATCGAACTGGACCGGGGCGGGATTCTGCCTGAAGTGACGGTGGTGTACGAGACGTACGGGCAACTTAACGATGCCCGCGACAACGCCGTCTGGATCTGCCACGCGCTCTCGGGCGATTCGCACGTCGCGGCGCACGACGAGCAGGATGATCCAGGCTGGTGGGACATTGCAGTCGGACCGGGCAGGGCGATTGATACGGGCAAGTACTTCGTGATTTGCCCGAACATAATCGGCGGTTGCCGCGGAACCACCGGGCCTAACAGCATCAATCCGAAAACCGACAAGCGCTATGGGCAGGATTTTCCGACTATCACCATAAACGATATGGTTGACGTCCAACTGCGCCTCCTGGACCATCTCGGGATCGACAAGCTCCTGGCGGTTACGGGCGGGTCTCTGGGCGGTCAGCAGACGCTCTGCTGGGCGGTGAGATATCCCGAGCGGGTGAGGGGTATCATCCCGATGGCTACCTCGGGGAGGCTTTCAAGCCAGGGCATGGCGTTCAACGTGGTCGGGCGAAACGCAATCAGGCGCGATCCGGACTTCGACGGCGGGCAGTACTATGATAATCCCGACGGTCCGAAGGTCGGGCTGGCGCTGGCGAGGATGATCGGGCACATCACTTACCTGTCGAAGGCGTCTATGCACGAGAAGTTCAGCGCGACTCGAACCGAGCCGCGCCATCTCGAGGCTGAATTCGAGTGGCAGTTTTCGGTGGGTTCGTATCTGGGATTCAAAGGCGCCGAGTTCGTCGAGCGGTTTGATGCCAACAGCTACGTCACGCTGTCGATGGCGATGGATCTGTTTGATCTGGGCGGCACTGTCGACGATCTGGCGCAGTTGTTCAAAGGCAATCCCTGCCGGTGGCTGGTCATCAGCTTCACAAGCGATTGGCTTTTCCCGCCGACCGAATCGCGGGATATTGTCGAAGCGCTGGTTCGCACCGACAGGCCGGTGAGCTACTGCAATATCGCCACAGATTGCGGGCACGACGCATTCCTTTTGCCCACCGACCTCGATACTTACGGGCAGATGACCGGATCGTTCCTGGCGACACTTGCCGGCGAGGCCCGCAGCGGACCCGGCGGCGGGCCCGGCGGACAGCAGTCGAATATATTCCATCCGGACCACCCGCAACGCCTCGACTACGACGTTATCCTGGATCTGGTAGAGCCCGGCGCCTCGGTGCTGGATCTCGGGTGCGGAAACGGCGACTTGCTCGTTGAACTCGCCGCGCGGGGACACAACAGGACACTCGGTCTCGAAATACACCAGCAGGACGTTATCGCATGCGTGGACAAGGGCCTCGACGTAGTCCAGGCCGACCTGAACGACGGACTGGTGAGGCTCTGCGACAAGCAGTTCGACTGCATCGTCCTCTCGCGGGCTCTGATGGAGGTCATGGATGTCGAAGGTGTGATCGATGGTATGCTGCGGGTCGGCAGGAAATGCATAGTCAGCTTCCCGAATTTCGGATACTACAAGCTTCGCGATATGCTGTACCACGAGGGCAGGGCGCCCGAAGCCGGAGTGCTGCACTACAAATGGTACAATACCCCCAACATCCGCGTGTTGACCATCAAAGATTTTGAAGAACTCTGCCGCGAACGAGGCGCCACCATTCACCAGTCACTGGCGCTTGATACCGAGAGGGGAACCGCGGTAACCGGGGACGTCAACCGCCAGGCCGACCTGGCGATCTACGTCATCAGCCGATAGACCAGTGATCGGTAATCAGTAATCAGTGGTCAGTAACGACAACGGATAACGACGAACGGCGTGCGAAACCGCAAGCGGTTTAGGTGTCGCTGTCGTCGCCGTTACTGATCACTGATTACTGATTACTGATTACTGGTCTTTGGCGGTAGTTGATTTTACGCGGAATGGCGGGTATTTTCTGTGTCCATGCTGGCGATCACATACGACATTAAACCTCTCGGATGGGGAACCTGCCTTTGGTTGAAGCGACTGTGGCGGGGGTGTCTGCTGACGGGCCTGAACGGTCTGAAAGTGGGCGAAATCGATAAGCCCGAACTACCGGGCGATGACTGGGTGCTGGTCGAAACGCTGCTGGGCGGTATTTGCGGGACGGATCTGTCGCTGCTGGCCCAGGCCCAGCCGCCGAACTCGATTCTCCAGGCCTTCAGCTCCATGCCGATGGTCCTGGGGCACGAGAATGTTGCGGTGGTTAGCGAGGTTGGCCCGTCGGTTGATGCTTCCTGGGTGGGGAGGCGAGTTTGTGTCGAGCCGACTCTCGGTTGCAGGGCACGCGGTATAGACCCGCCATGTCAGAGCTGCCGCGACGGGCGGTTCGGTACGTGCGAGCATTTCTCCGGTGATCTCGAAGGGCGGTACTCCCTACCGGCTGGTACGAGCATTGGATACAACCGCCGCACCGGCGGGTCGTTCGGTCAGTATTTTGTGGCGCACGAATCGCAATTGGTGGCGGTTCCGGATGAGCTGTCAGACGAACAGGCCATACTGACCGATCCGATTGCGTGCGGTCTGCACGGGGTCCTGCAGGCCGACCTGTCGACTGCAAAAAGAGTGCTGGTATACGGTAGCGGGGTGATGGGGCTCGGGATAATCGCTTCGCTGCGCGCGATCGGTTTTGACGGGCACATCGACGCGCTGGACCGACACGAATACCTGGGCGAAGTAACGCGCCAGTTCGGCGCGGACGATTTCTTCCAACTCGGATCGCGAAAGTCTGAACGGTTCGCCCAGATCGCCCATCGCACCGGCGGTGCGGTCCAGCGGGTGAGATTTGGCAACTACATGCTTTCGGGCGGTTACGACATGGTGTTCGACTGCGTTGGCAGCGCCCGGGCAGTAAACGAATGCCTGAAGTGGACCCGCTCGGGCGGACAGGTGCTGTTTGTCGGTACTGGACATGGTGGGACGGTGGACCTCACGCCGATCTGGTTCACCGAATTGCAGATTAAGGGCGTTTATGGGCGGGGGCTTGAGAAGCTCAACGGTAAGGCGGTCACCACGTACGAACTGGTTCACGACCTGATGCTTAGCGGAAAGCTGGATGTGGATAAGATGTTGACGCACAAGTTTTCGCCCGACGAATATCGTCAGGCGTTCTCGACGGCAGCGGGCAAGGCGGCTCACAACGCAATAAAAGTCGCATTCGATTTTTGCCAATAACCCACGTGCCGTTGACGCCGGGTGACCTCATGGCGTAATATCCGTCAATCGTGCGGGCCCCGAAACGCCCCGCAGAACAAGCAGATAAGAAAACGACGTGTCGTAAGGATTTGAAATGGCCAGAAAGAGACCGACAGTAGGCGTGGTGATGGGCAGCGACAGCGACCTTGATACCATGAAACGCTGCCTGAAGCAGCTCGATGAATTCGGTATCGTTTACGAGGTGCGCATCATCTCGGCGCACCGGACGCCCGATACCGCACACGAGTACGCCGCGACGGCGATCCAGCGCGGATTGAAAGTGATAATCGCCGCAGCCGGAATGAGCGCCGCCCTGGGCGGGGTTCTGGCGGCCAACACCACGCTTCCGATAGTCGGCGTGCCGATGGCTTCGGGACCGCTGGTGGGCATCGATGCGGCGTTGAGTACGATGCAGATGCCCCCGGGCGTACCGGTTGCGTGCATGAGTATCGGGGGCGCCGGCGCGACGAATGGCGCGATCTATGCCGCGCAGATACTGGCGGTCTCTGACAAGAAGCTCGCGGGAAAGCTCTCGCGCTTCAAGAAATCTCAGGCGCGAAAAGTTGCAAAAAAGGATGCGGCGCTGAGAAAGAGCCTCTAAGAGAGGAGATGTCTCAACGCATTCTACGCTAGATAGTTAGTTGCTGGAAACTGCGATAAAATAGGGAATATGGAAAAAAAGCGTTTTCAGATTTGCCTGTTCGAGATTTGAATCGTAGGTATATAATAGGAGTAGCATATAGTCTGGTTGCGGCCCACGCGAGGGCAGTCGATGGATGTGTGAAAAGGAGATGGGGTGATGAAGAGTTTATTGATACTGACCGTTTTGGCGGCAACTTTCCTGTTTGGATATCACCTTGGCAGGTCCAAGGGCAGCCCCGATGTCGTCGGTTGGCTGCAGAGGACGTCCAGCAAGGCCTATGTCATCGGTAAGGACGTGGTTGCGACGGTATCTGAAAAATCCAAGAGCATGATGGACTCTGAGAACTCTTCTCAGTAAGTCCTTTACCTCGTAGGTCGGGGTCGTTTGGCCCCGCCAAATTAAACGACCGTGCATATGTGCGGTTGTTTGTTTTGTCGGAACCGGGTCTAATCTCGCCGGACGTAGAGACCTGATATCCACCGGGCGCACGAGACGCTCAGGGACGCAATGACATGACATTCCAGAAAAGAATCACTGTTTCCACGAGCGGGCATGGAGACATCCACGATCTCACGGGCGAAGTGGTCCGCATTGTTATCGACTCGGGTATTGCGACCGGGACGGTTCACGTGTTTAACGTCGGGTCGACCGGCGCGATCGGGACCATCGAGTTCGAGCCCGGTCTCGGGCGTGACTTACCGGAGATCCTGGACAAGTTAATTCCGCCGCGAAAAGATTACGGCCACGAGGAGATGTGGCATGACGGTAATGGACATTCGCATC
>CAZSLS010000054.1:0-32230 GCA_964607575.1 uncultured Planctomycetaceae bacterium
CGGATCGGCCGGAGTCGTCGCGCTTCGACTGCAGCGCAACATCGAATGGGACGGTAAAGCAATGAAGGTCAAAGGCGCCCCAAAGGCCGACGCCCTCATCAACCCCAAACCGCGAAAGGGTTGGGCCTAGCGTTTCGGGCGACGCCCCGGGCGTTTTGGCTGCTGCCTGGGCTTGCGTTTTGGCGCGGCGGCGGGCTTTTGCATGACGAACAGATAGTTAAAGCCTCGCAGGAAGAAGTTGCCCTCTTCGGCGGCCGCTCTGTAGTTGCCCATGTCCAGCGTCTTGTTATGACGGGTCACCGCAACGATGTCGACCGGTGTGAAACGCTTCTTCAGCAGGGCGAACAATTCAAAACCCAGCGGGTAGAATCCCTTGCCCTTGACGAATGAATCGCAGACGTACAGACCCATGTGCTTGCCCGGTTTGAGTATGCGGTGTATCTCGCCGATGACCTGGTCCATCGCCTCGTAATACTCGCTTCCGGCGGCAGGCAGCTTACCGATGCACCGCGGGTCGTCGGTGTACTCGATATGAGTAGAGTAGGGGGGGTCGATGAAGACGAAGCCGGCCTTGGCGTCCTCCAGGGGCAACTTGCGGGCGTCGGCGCGGAAGATGTCCTTGCGCGTCGGGCCGAGATCGTACCCCAGCGCCCTTCGCCCAAGGTCGCGCGCCACGTCCAGAGTTGTCCCGCTGCCGGCCATCGGGTCGATTACGAGGTCCTTCTTCTTCGTGTAGCGTTTCAGGAGGTTCCAGATGATGTAGCTGGGCGTGGCGCCCTTGTATCCCGCGTCGCCCTGGACCTGGCGCCCGTAATGCTGCGACGGGTAGTCCCACAGCGTCGTCGGCTGGAGTGTGAGCTTGGGTTTCTTCGGGCGTGGCTTCATGGTCATATCATATCCAGGCCCATCGCTAACGACAACGACTCTCTTGCCACGGATGAACACGGATAAACACGGATAAACGGCGGGATTCTCTGTGACGACCACGACAACGACAAGAGCCGCGTGCCGTAGCCGTTGCAAAGATTCTTATCCGTGTCTATCCGTGTTCATCCGTGGCTAAGCCCTTGCCGTTGCGAAGACAAGCCGAAAAAACGTTTGATCTTTGCGAGAGGTATGCTATAATTAGAGTGACTGACCGGTCAGTCACCGGCGGTGAAAAGTCGCAGGATGGCGATGAACAGCAGCAATGACAATCAGTTACGTTGGCGCTAGATATAGAACAGGGAACCTGATATGGAATCACACGACAAGGACCCATCGCCCCGGACGAACCTTGCGGCCAGACGGCGAAGTGATATCATCATCGCCGCTTCGAGGGTATTCGACGCAAACGGGTACGCCGCGACGACCATGGACGCGGTGGCCGCCGAAGCCAAGGTCGCCAAGGGCAGCCTGTACAACTACTTTCCATCGAAGCACAGTCTGTTCGTGCAGGTCTTCACCGTCGCTCTGGGTCAGGACGAGCAGGCCAACGAAATGCTCCTCGCCGAACCGGTCACCGCGACGGAAAAGCTCCGGCGGTACATCGATTTCTGGTACAGTCGCCTCGAACACTACAAGCGTGTCGGCGGACTGATTCTCGAGTTCTGGGCCAGCGCCGCGCGAGACGAGCGCGAGGGTGAGCTGGCGGGCATATTCCAGCAGATATACAACCGCTGGCACGGGCGGATTTCCGCGATAATTGCAGAAGGCGTGGCGTGCGGTGAATTCCGCATCGACGTCAACATCCCGGCTACGGCGACATCCATCATGGCCGCCACCGACGGGATCACGCTCTACACGATCATGAACGTGGGCCTGGAGTTCAACAGCGACGCCCTGGAGGTGCTCAAGAGGGCGATGCTCGCGAGCCTGACCCCGCCGCAACCGCCCCGGGAGGAAGACCAATGAACGCGCTGAATCACCATCGAAAACTCCTCTCCCTGGCGCTGCTGGTTGCAACCGCCGCGCTGGGCGGTTGCAGGGAGAAAGAAACTCCGACCACCGAGCGTCCGCCGGTGAACGTTTCAGTGATTACCATCGTGCCCCTGGCGTCGAAGGCCGATTCGTTTGACCTTCACGCAAAGGTCGAACCCAACCGCGTGGTGCATCTTGCCGCCGAGGTCGACGGGCGAATCGAGGAGGTCTGCTGCCAAGAGGGCACGCGCGTAAAAGCCGGTCCGAACAGCAAACCGATCATCAAACTGAATACAGATCTCCTTACCGCCAAGCTCAAACAGGCCAAGGCCCAGTGCGATATCGATCGGCTCGAACACGCCCGGCTGCAAAAGTACCGCGCCAGCAAGACCGCCACCGAGAGCGAACTCGATCGGATCAGGGAAAAAGCCAACTCCTCGAAGGCCGCCCTCGACGAGGCCCAGGCCATGCTGGACCGAACGCAAATCCATCCCCCAATCGACGGTATCTTGAACCACCGCCCGGTCGAGAAGGGCGACTACGTCCAGCCCGGAACGATCGTTGCGGAGATCGTGGATACCGACACGGTGAAGATCGTCGCACACGTGCCCGAACGCGATATCCACTTCCTCAAGCTCGGCGACAAGACCACGATTATCTATACCTATCGGCGACAGCAGCGCACGCTCGACGCGAAGATAACGTTCATCAGCAAGCTGGCCCACGCGCGATCGCTGACCACCCAGATCGAGGCCAAGATCGATAACTCCGCCGGCGAATTCTTCAGCGGGCAGATCGTAAAGCTCCGCCTACAGCGACGCGTGCTGAAAGACGTGATCATGGTCCCGCTGGACTCGGTGATACCTGTCCCCGTGGAAGACGGACCGTCGCAATACCGCGCATACGTTATGGAGGACGGTCGGGCCAAACAATGCAATGACCTGGTGATCGACCTGTCGTTCATGGAAGGCAAGAACGTGCGACTCGTCAGCGGATTGAAGGCCGGCGACAAACTTATCGTCGAGGGCCATCGCCTTGCCGGACCGGGGCGGGAGGTCAAACTGAAAAAACCGAAGCGGGAGGCGGAATCTCAGTCCGCGACGCGGCCGGAGAAAGGAATCTAGCCAACGATGCTCCTGTCCAACGCTGCAATTAAGAATCGCACGACCGTGATTGTGCTGATGTTCCTGATAATAATCGCGGGCGTGTATTGCTACGTCACATTGCCCCGCGAGGCCGAGCCGGACATCAAGATACCCAACATCATGATCACCACGTCCTACCGCGGCGTGAGCCCCGAAGACATCGAAACTTCGGTGACGATGAAGATCGAGGAGCAGTTAAACGGTCTCAACGGCGTCAAGGAGATCCGTTCGTCCAGCGCCGAGGGGCTTTCGACGATCATCGTCGAGTTCCTGCCCGACGTCGATGAGAAGGACGCCAAGCGCGACGTGAAGGACCGCGTGGATCTGGCGCGCAAGGAACTGCCCACAAACAACCTCGATTTCGACGACCCGGTGGTCACGGAGATCAACCTGGCGGAGTTTCCGATAATGATGATCAACGTCTCGGGCGATCTTGCCCCGAGTACGCTCAAGTTTGTCGCCGAACGCCTCGAAGAGGAAATAGAATCCAACGTTCCGGGCATACTCGACGTGACGATCACCGGCGACCTGGAGCGCGAAATACGCATCGAGATGGACCCCGATCGGGTCGCGGCGTACAACCTGTCGCTCACCGAGCTCAGTTCGCTGCTGCAGAGCGAGAACGTTAACATATCCGCCGGCGGGCTCGAGACGCCCGGTACGAAGTTCAACGTCCGCATACCGGCGCAGTTCGTCAAGCCAGCCGAGGTGCAGTATCTCCAGGTTGGCGTCCGAGACGGGCGACCGATCTACCTTACCGACGTCGCCAGAGTTCGCGACACGTTCAAGGACCGGGGCACGTATTCGCGGCTCGACGGCGCGGCGAGCCTGACCGTAAGCGTGCAAAAACGAATCGGGGCAAACATCATCACCCTGACCGACGGGGTCAAAAAGATACTCGAAGAATTCCGCGTCCGTAGCCCAAACGGCATCGAGTTCAAAATCACGCTCGATAAGTCCGACGACATCCGAAGTTCGGTAAGCGACCTGGAGAACAATCTGTTTTCGGCGCTGGTGCTGGTCGCCGGCGTGCTGATGGTGTTCATGGGCATTCGGACAAGCTCCATAGTCGCCCTGGCGATACCGCTGAGCATGCTGCTCACGTTCTCGGTGACGATGGCGCTGGGATACACGCTTAACATGGTCGTGCTGTTCGGGTTAATCCTGGCGATGGGCATGCTGGTCGACAACGCGATCGTGATCGTAGAGAACATTTACCGCCACAAACAGATGGGCCTCCCGCGCGTTGAAGCGGCGATGAAGGGAGCGGGCGAAGTGGCCTGGCCGGTGATATCGTCGACGGCGACGACGTTGGCGGCGTTCTCGCCGATACTGTTCTGGCCCGGGGTTATCGGCGACTTCATGAAGTATCTTCCGATCACGCTGATAATCACGCTTAGCTGTTCGCTGTTCGTGGCGCTGGTGATAAGCCCGACGATCTGCTCGCTGATCTCCGGCGGGAAGGTTCGGAAGATCGAGGCCGGCACCCACCATCCGTTCATCGGCGGTTATCGCGCGCTGCTGGGTTGGTCGCTGCGCCATCGCGCTGTCACGCTTATCGGCGCGGTGCTCATGTTTGCCTCGGTGATAGTCAGTTACGATCGGTTCGGAAGAGGAATCGAACTCTTCCCGGACGTCGATCCAAAACGCGCGCTGATCAACATCCGCTGCCCGCAGGGAACCAACATACGCGAAACCAACCGTATCGCCGGAATCATCGAAGAACGCATCGAACCGTTCCGCGCCGATCTCAAACACGTGATCACCACCATAGGATCGGTCGGAAGCGAGATGGCCGCCTTCGGAGCCAGCGGCGGACCGCATACCGGAAATATAACCCTGGTTTTTCACGACTTTGACACCCGCCCGCGAGACAGCGCCGTCGCTATCGCGGAAATGCGAAAAGTACTGGACGGAATACCCGGAGCCGAAATCAAACTCGAGAAAGGACAGGAGGGCCCCGCCGCCGGAGACCCCGTAAGCGTGCGAATCATCGGCAGGGATTTTAAGGAACTACAAGATCTCAGCGAGCAGGCCCGAGAAGAGATCGAGAAGACGGACGGTGTGATTAACCTGCGGAGCGACTACGAAGGCGCCAGGCCCGAACTGCCTTTCATCCCCGGCAGAACGCGAATACGAGACGCCGAAATCAACACGTACGCCATCGGACAATACCTCAAAGCTGGAGTATTCGGAAAGGAAGTGGGCAAGTACCGACAGTTCAACGACGAATACGACATAACGCTCCGCATGCCCCTGAAGGACCGAAAACACATCCAGGACCTCATGGCTCTCCACGCGCCGAACAACCGGGGCGAACCGGTACCCCTGAGTTCGCTGGGCAAGTTCGATTACGCCGGCGGGTTCGGAACGATAAGCCGCGTCAACCAAAAGCACGCGATTACGCTCAGCGCCGGTGTACGCAAAGGACTCAACGAAGACAAAGTTCTCAAGGACGTCCAGTCAAACCTCGAGCCGCTCAAGCGAAATCTTCCAATCGGATACGAGATCAAATACGCCGGTAAGCAGGAGGACCAGGAAGAGGCCCAGGACTTCCTGCTGAAGGCTTTTGTCGTCGCCCTGCTGCTGATCGTGATTATTCTCCTGATGCAGTTCAATACGCTCTCGGCGCCGCTGATCATCATGACAACGGTGATACTGTCGCTGATCGGCGTGCTGGCAGGACTGCTGATCTTCGACATGCCGTTCGGAACGATCATGACCGGTATCGGCGTGATATCGCTGGCAGGAGTGGTGGTCAACAACGCGATCGTCCTGCTGGACTACACGCGACGACTCCAGAAACGCGGGATGGAGGTTATCGAAGCCGCCATCCAGGCCGGCGCCACACGTCTCAGACCCGTCCTCCTTACCGCCGGGACAACGATACTGGGCTTGATCCCGATGGCCACCGGGGTGAGCTTCGATATTCACACGTTCCAGATCGCCTGGCGCAGCGAATCGAGCCAGTGGTGGTCGTCGATGGCCATCGCGGTAATCTTCGGTCTGGGAGTCGCAACGATACTCACCCTCGTGGTCGTCCCGGCGCTGTACGTAAGCCTCTACCGCATGGCGTCGAGATTCGGTCTCGGCGGACTCCACCGCCCCGGAGAAGCGGAATCCAAACCGGCGCTGGAACTGGAAGACTACTAACGAAGCGCTCGCCGCTTGAAACAAAAGCAGTATTTTGATAACTTATAGACATGCCTGAGATATCAAGGTTTTTGGGAGTAGTCATCGCCATGTACTATCGTGATCATGCTCCTCCGCATTTTCACGCTATCTATGGTGAGTATGAAATTACTGTTGATATCGAAAGCGAAGTAATCCATGGAGATTTTCCCAAGCGTGTTCTGCGTGCAGTGCTGGAGTGGCTGGACTTGCACAAGGATGAACTTCTCGAAGATTGGCGGCTTGCTGAAGCCAAGCGCCCCCTTCAGAAGATAGCACCATTGGAGTAAGCATTATGACGCCAAGAATCATTGAAGCACATCATGTTCAGGAGTTTACGATTCATCTTCGTTTTTCCGACGGAACCGAAGGCAATGTAGATCTCAGTGGTGAATTCAGCGGAGAGATATTTCAGCCGTTGAGCGAACTTTCGTATTTCAAACAGTTCATCCTGCACCCTGAACTGCACACCATATGCTGGCCTAATGGCGCTGACTTTGCACCTGAGTACTTGTACGAGCGAATACAGATTCCGGCATAACACTGGGCGCCCCATGGCGTCGAATCTCTATTTGAAGCTGAACGAATAGAGCTTTGCATTCTGAAGCGTGAACTTCAGCTTTACCGTTCTTCCTTTCAGTTGGGATAAACCGCCGCGCGACTTCCATTGTGGCGATAGTCGCAACTCGTCTGCGCCTTTGTGTTGTTTCGCGGCCTTGCCGGAAAAGCCGGGGATGCCCTTGCCCGTTTCATCGAGCAGTTCAACCCGCACCCAACCGGCTTTCGCGTTAACGTTGATCTGCAACTTATCGCCTTGCAGCTTGAACGGCCTGGTCACAACAACGCCCGGCTTTTCTTTCGCTTCGAGAAAGAAAAACCCGTCGAGCCGAAGTTTGGCCAGGGCCAGCCGAGCGTCCCAGAATCGCGCGCCCCAGCGTTCGTTGGTCGCAAAATAGTAAATCCAGTGTTCATCATTGCGCGTGATGATGTTAGCCGGAGGGCGGGCGCAGTCCTTGTCGAAGCTACCGGCCGGGCCGCGCGGGATCAGGGTCTTGCGCGGATAAGCCGCCACTTTGAAATCGTAGTTGATCGCATCGCGCGACGGCGCCATGTAGAACTCCCACACGCCCTTTTCGTGTTTGGTCTGGTAGTCCTGCTTGCCTTTGGGCACGGGTACGTCAGTCGCGACCAGAACGTCGGTCAGCCCAAACCACACTCCTTCGTAGTACCAGATCGGGAAGGTGTGGATTTGACGTTCGGGTACATTCCTGCTGCCCGGCACCGTGGTCTTGTCCGGATCGTTCAGCACAAACTTCGTCAGCGTTTTCCAGGCCGTCGGGTGGTTCATCAGGTCATTACCCTTCGAATGCTCCATGATGCGGACCCCACGCAGTTCGCCGACGCCCCCGGCAGCTCCGAAATCCTGACGGCATAGCAGCAGGTACTTTTTCCTGTTCGGATCCCAGGTAATCTTATTGCTGAAATCCGCCGCCCTGCCGGTTACCGGCTTGCCGTTGTTGTAATGCTTCCAGCTGATACCGTCAGCGGAGTAGCCCAGGTGGGTTTGACACCGGCCGGGGTGGGGAAAATAGGCGACCTTGTACTTTTCCGGCGACCCGTACGGAACACTTGGATCGATTGTGACGGTTACACCGTCTAATCCCGCGCCATTAGCGGGTTCCATCACAATATTGCTCTTGCCGTCTTTAGAGACCATCGGCTTGGTCCATTTGATCCCATCCTTCGACTCGGCGTAGGCAAGACCGATGCCTTTTCGTTTACTGGGCATGTACCAGAGGCGGAACATTTTTTTACTTTCATCCCAGTGCGGGGAAAAGAACCAACAGAAGGCCGACTCTCCAAAGGAGTAGCCAGCGCCACCGTCCGGACCGTCGTGAACCTTGCCGGTTTGAAAATCCGATGGCAGGGTAGGCTTCATCACCACGCCATGCTTCTTCGCCTGCCCCGCCTCGAGAGTAACGTTCTCCTTTTTCGCGACGACGTAATCGTCAACGAACAGTTGCTTCTGCAGACCGATCGGGACCGATTCCTCAGCTCCAGCTACGGAAGTTACTGATATCATTACCCCCATGATGAACCAAATCGTATTCCTTTTCATGTCAAGTTGCCTTGTTTGCCGCTACTTCCGCGGTTTTCGTTTCTTGTCGATTTCGTCCAGCTTGAAACGCACGCTGACCACCGAGTGCTTCTCCGGACCGGGCTTGTGCTTGATGTACGTGGTGGCTGCGAACGTTCCGTCCGGAAGCAGTTCGAGGCCCGGATAACCGCAGTCGCCGGCGCGTCCGTAATGGTGCATCAGCTTGATTCGATACTGTCCTTCGCGTCCTTTGATAATGTCTTCGTACCGCCCGACCCACGCCACGAAATGACCTCGCGGCGGGCAGGGCTGCGCCACGTCGCGAAACACCACCACGAGCCGGCCGTCCGGGGCGTACTTCGGGCAGTGACGATCGCCGGTAAGCCCCCACGATGTCTCGGTGGGCTTCGACCAGGTCTTGCCCTCGTCGTCGGAGGTCATCATCAGGCTGTTGCTCTTGTGCTTGTTGTCGCGGATCAGCATCAGGAGCTGCTTACCGTCGGGCGAACGGATCACCGCCGGTTCGCAGGGGTCCTTTCCGGGCACCTCGCATACTTTGCGGTAGTTTTTCCACGTGAGGGCGGCATCGGTCGACTCGGCCTGCCAGAGAGTAAGCGGGCTCCTGTCTCTGTCACCGGCCCCGCGGTGCGACCACATGAGATGCTTCTTTCCGCCATCGACGGCGACGATGCTGATCGGGGCGACAACTCCCTTAAGCCCGGTGGATTTCATGGCGCCCCAGGTCTTTCCGTTGTCCCTGGAGATAGCCTGGGAGAAAACGTTGGTGCGCCCCGTGCGGTCCATCAGCAGCAGATGTTCTTTTTTGTCCGCGGCGATTATGCGGTGGAGTGTTGGGCAGTGTCCGTAAGGCGCCCAGCCCTCGGGCAGGGCAAGCAACTTGCTCCATGTTTTTCCGCCGTCGTCGCTCCGCTTCATGCGTGGTGCGCCGTGCCCGTGGATCAGCGTCCACACGCAGAACATGGTCTTCCCGTCGGCCAGCAGCAGCGTATGGGGATGCCCCTGGTAGATGCTTTTCGTACCGGCGGCGATAAGGACCTGGCGGTTGGTTTCTTTGGATATGTCTACTGTGGGCATGGGCCTGGCGGTGGAAGCCAACCGCTTCAGGCGAATATCTTTGAACTCGACGAGCATGCCCCTGTCGTGGATCTGCAGACGGATGACGCCTTTATCCAACCGTCCCTGCTTCGCGTTGTCGGTGAACTCCGAGGCGATCTTACCGTTGATGAAGAACTGGAAATGGTTTCCGCGAGCGATTACGCGGACGTTGTTCCACTGGCGCGGGTGGATGTCGGCCTTGGTAAGCGCCCCGCTGATCTTGCTGGAGCTGCCCTTTTCGTTGGCGTCGATGACCAGGCGCGTTCCGCGGTTACACGGATGCTCCTTGCGTTTTGTGAAATGGAAATCCCACGCGCCGAGAATGTGCGGACCGATGCCCACATGTCCGAGGTCGGCGTGATAGCTCTCGTAACGGCGCCTGCCCGACTTGACAGGCCGCCCGCGGATGTCGATCCCCGTGTTGCCCTTGCCCGTTGGCAGGCGATAACTCAGTTTCAGTTCGAAGTCGGCGAGACCCTTGTCCTTCCATGCGAGATAGGAGTGTCCCTTGTCGCCGCGCCCGACAATAACCCCGTCGCGGACAGTCCAGTCCGACGCTTTGGTTTTCGGTTCAACGTTCCAACCGGACAGCGTCTTACCGTCGAACAGGGAGACAAACCCGTCGCCGCCGGACCGCGGGGCGCAAATCGCCGGTCCGCAGCAGACACCCGTCAACCAGAGAATCGGCAAAATCCCGTTCCATAATCCCAATCGCATAATAGAGTCCTTTCGCTTTCAAGTATCCCAGAGCGTCTGTATCGATTGTATCCGGAGCATCCGGCCAGGCAAGCCGAATCGCCCCGGCTGCTCCAACTGGAGGCTTGCAGCGGATACCTGCGGAGGGGTATCATGATGCGTTCAAGACCAGCGGGTTTGGGCCTCTACGGGAGCGATTCAAGATGAATAGATCAGTGTCAGCCGGCCGGATTGTCGCTGCTGCGGCGGTATTGGCGTTGTTTTTTCCCGGTTCGGTCATAAGCGCCGAGCCCGTCAAGTCGCTTGTGACCGGTAAGCCCGTCGGCAAGCTCGCGGTGGCGGGCAAGCTTGACATAGACCTCCACGCGGTGTTCATGGTCTCCCGCACTTTCGACAAGAACACGGCGCTTAACTGGTACAACTGCGGATACTCCGGCGGCGGGCGGCGCACCGAGGTGGGCGGCGCCTTCGGCGACTTCGGGCTGCACGTGCCTTACACCCTGAGGGACCAGAAGTACCCCCACTGCGTATCGACCCCCCAATCACCGGCGGTCCAGTTCGACGGGGACGACATCATGAAGGGAAATTTCGCTGTCGAAACAGCGGCCGCCGGTTCTGAGGACATGGCGATCGAAGTGTGGGTCCGCGACCGCAAACCGTCGAAAGGCGAGACGATTCTCGGTTGGCAGGCGGCAGACGGGGGTAAGACCTCGGCGCCGCTGACCTATCCGCCTGGTTTCAAGGGCTCGGGCAAGTGGCGTCACATAGTCGTCAACTGCTCGGCGAGATCCGAGGCGTGGTATCTCGACGGAAAGAAGGTCTCAACCACGCGCCGCAGAATGGTGATCGCACAGGGACACCGCATGGTGCTCGGCGGCGCCGCGGCGACGGCTCCGTCGTTCAACGGCGAACTGGCGGTTGTACGCCTGCACGAAAAGGCCATGGACGCCGATCAGATCGCCCATAACTTCAAGGGCGGTATCCTGCTGGGCACGGAACTGCACGTATGGTGGCGGACCGAAGACAAATGGTGGTCGAAGGAATCGGCGCATTTCCGACATTGTGTCGACAAGAAAGAGATCGCCGGTTGGAACGAAAGCAAACGCAAGGGTTTCGAGCAGCGAGTGCCCAAGATGTTCGAGATGGCCGAAAAACTCTACACGCTCTACTCGGAAAACCTCGCCCTGCGCATAGGCGTCGTCAGCAGCAAGAGCGAATACCGCGGCGACGGAATCAAGTACAAGATTCCGATCCAACCGTCCAAGGGCAGTTGGATGGGATGGGACGGTCGCCTGGGCTTCGGTTGGGGCTGCCAGGGCGCCGGACACATCAATCCGCACGAACTGGTGCACGGATGCCAGGGTCAGACCGGCGGGACGATGCAGGGCAACTACTGGGAGGCCCACGCCAACTTCCCGCAGACTTACGCCGGGATCTACCAGACTCTTCCGCCGACCTGCTGCTCGAGGGTGAGCATGTTTTTCCCGGGCAACGGAAGGTGCTACTACCACGCCAGGCTGATGTTCGAGCACCTGGCCCAGAGCCCCGAGTACGGGCCCATGTTCATTTCCAAACTATGGTACGACGGAGGCGACGAGACCTCGAAGAACGAATATCCGTGGCGGGCGTTTACGCGACTGGATCCCGATCCGTCCACGCCGCTGGCATACGAATGGACCAGGATGGCCCAGAAATGCGTCACCTGGGACTACGAAATATTCGGAGGCAAGCCCGCTGACCTGTACAAGCAAGATGCGGCGCGGGGCAAGCACGATATTCTGCGCTACGGGCGAGTGCTGCTCGAAGCGGTCCCGCGACAGGAAGGATGGTGGCGCCCGCCGATGGAGATGGCGCCCCAGCAACTCGGATGGAACATCTGCCCGCTGAAGCGCACCTCGGGAAAGGTCTCCGCCGAGCTGTCCGGCTGGATCAACCCCGAGCGAGGGTCCGACTGGCGAGCGGGATTCGTGGGCGTCAACGCCGCGGGCAAACCCATCTACGGAAAGATCGCCGGCGTGGGACAACCTTTGGAATTCAAGGGCGCCAGCGCCGTGGCGAAACTCTACCTGGTCGTCTGCGCCACGCCGACGAAAGTCATGCCCGTCAACATGACCGGCGATTTCCGTTCGCCCGAACAGGAACGGATGCTCTACAAGGTCCGCCTGACCGGGTGCCGGCCGCTCGACGTGCTGATCCCGCCCAGACCGAGCGAGTCCGGCGCCAGGCACCCCAACGGAGGCGGTTTCGTCGCCTCGACGGCGAGCGTCGATCGGAAAGCATACGTGGGACCCAGAGCCCAGGTGCTCGGAAACGCCAAAGTGATCGGCGCGGTCCGGATCGAGGACTACGCCGTTGTCACGGACAACGCCACCGTGCGAGACTACGCGCGTATCAGCGGGCACGCCGTCGTCAGAGACCGCGCTGTCGTTCAAGATCGCGCCAAGCTCAGAGACTACGCCGAAGTCAAAGGCAAGACGGTGGTCCGCGACAGCGCCAGGATGCTCGAACACGCCTACACCGACGGCGGATGCACGGAGATATCCGGTAATGTGACGCTTAAAGGCGTTGCGTGGGTCGGCGGGAAAGTGGGCGGTTCGGCGATCGTGGACGGGCAGTATCGCAAGAGGAACCTGATCGACAAGGGCGTCTGGTTCACCTGGAGTTGGGGCAACGGGCAGAATCCCGGCGAACACGACATCGACCTGGGCGGACTCTACGCGCAGTACCTGTTCGAGGTCACCCACCCGATCCTCGCGTGGGACACCTACGGCGCCACCCACGGAATCGTATACGGAAAGCCCAAGACCGCGACTTATCGCGAAAGGAAAGCTTCCAAGTCACACTCGTACGTGCAAAGCCACGGACGGAAGAAGAAAGTTGATTTCAGCGTCGACGCCGCCGGAACAGCACTGGTGCTCAACGGGAAAGACCAGTACGTCGAACTGCCCAAGGGCGTCGCCGACATGCACGACATCTCCATCGTCGTGACCCTCAAGTACGGTGGATGGAAGCCCAACCACAGGCTCATCGAGTTCGCCAAAGACTCCAGAACGCGCATGTATCTCACCTGCGCCGACGGGACCGGCAAACCGGCGATGGTCATCACCAAAGGCGGAAAGACCCAGCAGTTGAAATCCACAGTCCCGCTCCCGCGAAGCAGGTGGACCAAGCTGACCTTAGTGCTCAGCGGCGATATGGGCATCCTCCAGATTGACGGTAAGACCGTCGCGCGGAATTCCGGGATCACGCTGAACCCCGACGATCTGCGCGCCACAAGCTGCCTGGTGGGACGCGGACTCGAAGGCGACTTCTTCGCCGGTCAAATCGAGGACATAAGCATATACGGCGTGCCGCTGGTCAAAGTCGAGGCGATGAAGTCAGCCATCGTCGAAAAGCCGACCAAACCCAAGCCCGACCCGCAATTGAAACCGACGTTAAAACCTAAACCAAAACCTAAACCCAGGCCCACCGCCGGCAAGGGAACCGACGAGGACAAGGCCCGCTCGCAACTGCGACTGGCCAAGAGCTACATCGATTCGGGATTGGAGAACAAGGGGATCGTTATCCTCAAGAAGATCATCGCCAAATACCCCAAGACCGACGCAGCCAAGACCGCCAAAAAGGAACTCGACGATCTGGACTGACCGCGGCGCCGTCGGTTCGGGCCGATTGAGTAAGGCGTCCATGGAATTTGCCGCAATTGCATAATGGAATCCCTTCGCCTTCGAGTATTCACTTGCCCTTCGACAAGCAGACCACCGAACCGTCAGCCAGGCAGATGTAGAGTTTTCCGTATGCGGCGGCCATTCCGTCGAAAACAGGCGGCGCCGACAGCTTGCACGTCCCGGTCATGCGCCCGTCGGACCGGGCCAGGCATTTAACGAGTCCGCCGGCCTTGCCACGCCATCGCCCCAGCGCCTGGGCGGTCGCTTCGTTTCTTATCGCAGGCGGACCGGCGGCGAAAAGAGAATCGCCCGCCAGGACCATGGCGTTAGCGTAGATAGCCGGGTCATGGTTCGACCACTCGTACTTCACCCGCGTGCCGACCAGCGATCGGATCAGGCGCTGACGCTGTTTGGCGTCTTCGTCGCCCATGTGGACGATCATCTTCCCGGCCGCTGGGATCGGCTTCTTGTCGGTCTTGGCCTTGGCGCCCTTTGCTTTGCGTTTACGCCTCGGGGGCGCCGTCCTGCGGTTGTACTTGTCGGCCGCGAAGAGGTGAAACTCCAGCGACCGCACCCATCGATGCAGATGCGGAAGGCGGGAGAATCCGTAGACCCTGGAGTCATCGAATACGAGTATCTTGCCTGAGGGAGTGGCCCTTTGGGCTGCATGGTTCGAGCCGGCTCCGCCGGTGAATACCTTCCCGTAGAGCATGCACACGCGGTGGAAGCCGGTGCTGTCGAGGAAACCGGCCGGTGCGAACAGATGCGCGTCGGGCCCGGTCTGGTCGGAGGCTTTGCGGCTGGTTTCCACCGTCGGGCGCCGCCCGTCGAGCGTGAATTTCTGCGACTTCATGAAGATGCTCTTACCGTCGGAAGACAGGATATCCGGAAGGGTGACCGGAAGGCTGCGGTCCTTCATCTTGAACTGGAGATCCTTCTTGGTAGTGGGATCCACGTCGCCGAGAACGGTCTCGCAGACCAGCTTGCCTGTAGATATATCGAGGCAGACAAAGCGCATCCCGCCATCGAGGAACATGTTACGCCCCGCGACGCAATAGAGCCTGTCGCCCAGGACCAGCACGCTGCCGTGTACGGGCCAGAGAGATTCGATCTGCTCGGAGGCGACCAGAGACTTTAGCGCCGGAGCCGCCCGGTATCGCCAGACCAGCTCGCCGCGTCCGGCGTCCAGGCAATACACAAAGCCGTCTCTGCATCCGAAGAGAACTCGCCCTCGGCGGATCGTCGGCGGGGAGTCCACTCGCCCGCCGGCTACGAAATCCCAAACGGGCTTTCCGCTCTCGGCATCCAGCGCGTGGACGGTGTGGGTGTCCTTGTCGGCGGTGAAGAGCTTTCCGCCGGCAATGGTGGGGGCTGTCAGATTCCGCCCGAGGCGAGTTGTCCAGGTTTGTTTCAGTTCCGCAGGTACGGTCGCTGGGGACCATCCGCTGCGGGTGGCGTCATGGCGATACGTGGGCCAGTCACTATCACCCTTGGCGACATCCGTCATGGGCGAACCGTAGGCCGGGCCCTTGTTCAGACGCGGGGCTTTCGAGGCCTTTGCGTGTCCGCCGACCGGGGCGAGTGCATTGAATCCGTGGGTCAGCGATTCCATGTAACAACCGCAGGGGTGGGGCGGTTGATATATCAATCCGTTGGCGGGCATGATCCCGGCGATGCACGCGCCGCGAGTCCAGTGGTTAAACGATGTCCAGCCCTTGGTCGGGCTGATGAATTCGATTCCGGTTCGCGAGGGCATGATGAATCGCTCAGTGGCCTTGGAGCGGTAGCATCGCTGGTGGAACCAGTA
Source organism: uncultured Planctomycetaceae bacterium (assembly GCA_964607575.1). GTDB lineage: Bacteria > Planctomycetota > Phycisphaerae > SM23-33 > SM23-33 > BS750m-G57. The sequence goes on from CAZSLS010000054.1 coordinate 15,598, forward strand.
GATGTCCCATGGCGGTTTGAACTCGCGTTTGACATCGCCGGTATGTATGTCCCGCCCGGTGAATGCACCGGTGTTACCCCCCTGGAATATATCACCGATCCAGACCAGGTCGTCGAGAACGAGGATGTCCTTGGGGCACTCGAAGCCGGTGTTCGGGGTCTTGTTGGTCCAGAGTATCTTGCCCGTTTTGGCTGACAGGGCGGTGAAGGTCCGCAGGTTCTTCGAGACGTAATGCCCGTGGGCTCCGCGATAGTCTCCCTGGTCCTTCCCGCCGATGAAGAGGACGACATCCTTGTACGCCACCAGCGTTGGCGTATTGCTGGTGGGGATAGCGTCGTCCAGCAGCACCGCGGTGCGCCATCGCTCCTTTCCGCCTGCCGGATCGAGGCAGCGGAGATTCTTACCGTCGTGGAAGAACACGCCCTTGTCGGTCATCGCGAACGAAAGCGGAGCCACCGGCGTCTCGACGTCCCACAAATGCTTGCCGGATACGGGATCCACAGCCCGAACCCACTTCTTCTGTCCGCGCCAGTCATTCTTGCCGAAACGCGTCTTCTCGGGATACATGTTCGCCTTATCGCTGGTGATCAGGTACAGGACGCCTTTGCGAGCGAGTATCTCTTCGGTGGTCGTGGTCTTCTTAAGGATTCGCAGCGTCTTGCCCGTCGCGGCGTCCAGAACATGCACGCCCTCAGCCAGACCGGGCGTGACGAACACCCGGTCGCCGACGGCTACCAGGCGCCGCGTGCTTTGGGTAGGACCGGACTTGTAGTTCATCAACTGCGTGACCCAGTTTTTGAACGGCTTCTTCCAGAGTATCTTACCGTTGTATGCGTCGCGGGCGACCAATTGCCAGTTCGACGGCAGGAACAGCGAAACCTGAGGCCCTTCGTCGATGAGATAGAATATCCGCCCGCCTGCGGTCACCATCGACTGGAAACTGCTCATCGACTCGTGGTGACGCGTCCACTTCGGACCGCCATGCCACTGCAGGCGGCGCGGAGGGCCCGCGACGCGATCCTTGCTGACGGCGTTACCGCCGGAGTCGTAAAGGGCGTGGGTCCACTCGTCTGTGTCTTTGGGCTGTGGCTTGACGGTGGACGTCCACGTACCGCCGGTTCCGGTCAGCAGCACGCCTCCGGGACGCAGCACGCGCATGCATTCAGCCTGGGGCGCTTCTGTTCCCGCGGCGACAACTAGGACGTTGACGCAATTGTCAATGTACGGGAGCCCCGAACCGCTCCAGGTCTCGACGGCGACCGGTCCGTAGCAACCGGCCTTGCGAATTGCCGCCCGGGCTTTGCGAATGTTCTCGGCGTTGGTGTCGAGGCCGTGAACGATGAAAGCATCCGAAAGCCGCAAAGCCGCCGTGTCCTCACCGCCCCCGCAGCCGAGATGAACCACCAACCCGCCGCTAACGCCCGTTGACTTGACGGCGTCAACGAGCTCGCCTGCGCCCCTGGCATCGCCTGCGCCGACAAGCAATAGTGCAAGCAGAATACTTCCAGTTTTCATAAACAGCTCCATTCAGTCAAATACGCTTATTCACATGGTCCGGCAGCGGTCTATTGTACATGACAGCGAAATCCAAACCAGAAAACCTCAACGCGGGGGGGTGTTTCTTTCCGGGGTGAGGGTTGGTATTCTTGGGGGCATGAATGGCAGGTTGTACTTTATCGTCGGGTGCACCGGGTGCGGGAAAGGCGCCATTGGGCGTCATCTGGCCGGGCTGCTCGGAGGGGAAATCATCTCAGTTGATTCGATGAAGGTCTATCGGCGGATGGATATTGGGACCGCCAAGCCGACGCCCGAGGCCTGTGCGGAAGTTCCGCATCACTGCATCGATATCGTCGAGCCGAGTGAGAGCTTTTCGGTGGCACAATACGTTGAACACGCCGACGAGGCGATCGGGGCGGTCCGCGCCGGCGGAGCGATTCCGCTGGCGGTGGGGGGTACGAGCCTGTACATCAAGGCGCTGTCGGAGGGTTTGTTTGAAGGTCCGTCTGCCGATCCGGAGATTCGGGCAGAGTTGCTGGACCGGGCGGAAACCGAGGGGCCCGGACCGCTGCACGATGAGCTGGCGGAGGTTGATCCGCAGTCGGCCCGGCGGATTCATCCCAACGACACCAGGCGGATCGTGCGCGGGTTGGAAGTCTACAGGACGTGCGGTAAGAGCCTGACCGAGCTGCAGAAGCAGTGGGACTCCGGGGAGAAACGTTACGATTGCGTGTTTATCGGTCTGCGGCGTGAAAAGGCCGACCAGAGCGGGCGAATCAACGCTCGCGTCAGACGGATGATGCAGGCCGGGCTCGCCGACGAGGTTCGGGCGCTTCTGGACGAGAGCGAACCGATGAGCCCCACATCCGCCCAGGCGGTCGGATACGCCGAGCTTATCGCCCACTTCCGCGGCGAGTGCAGCCTCGACGAAGCCGTCGAGCGGATCAAGATCAACACCCGCCGCCTGGCCAAAAAGCAGCGGACGTGGCACAGGCGATTTGACGGAGTACAATGGTTTGATCTTGCCCCCGACGCCTCCGTCGAGGAAACTGCCCGGAGAATCATCGAACAGATCAACTTTGAATAAGCCCGCGAAAGAAGCAGATGGCCATCGAATACTCAATAATCAGCATCGGAACCCTGAGCCGCAACCGCCTGTGGGACGAATCGGCCGCCGTCCGGACCGCCCACGCCACGACCACGCTGATAATCGACGGCGACAATGACAAAAAAATCATCGTCGACCCCTCGCTTCCGGGCAAGATACTCGACGCACGGTTCAACGAACGCACCGGCGGGACGCTGGCGGACATCACCGACGTTTTCTGCACGACGCTGCGGCCGGTCCATCGACGCGCCCTGGACGCACTCGGCGCCGCGAAATGGTGGTGCAACGAAGCGGAGATGGAGGCTTACGCGCGCCATCTCCAGGGTTTGCTCCAAAGCGCCGAACGCCTCGACGCGGAGCAGGCGGCCGCAATCGAAGGCGATATCGAGATTGTCCGGAAATTCAACCCCGCGCCCGAAAAGCTCACGCCGCAGGTGCATCTGTATCCGCTGACTGGAGCGTCGGTCGGATCGGCCGGTCTGCTGCTGGCCGAACCGACGAGCACGGTACTTGTCGCCGGCGATGCAGTTGTAACCGCCGAACACTTCGCCCGAGGGCAGGTGTGGCAGGGTTGCGTCGATACCGAAGGCGCCCTGGAATCTCTGCAGGATGTCATCGAAATCGCCGACGTGATAATACCAGGGCACGATAATATCATCCCGACGGCAAGAAACCTGCTCTGAGTGTCGCCGGTAACTGAACAATCCGACGAGCCCGACCGTGCGAGGGCCAATCGCTGATGTGGACCGCGTTTCTTATTTCGCATCTCTGGCAGTTGGGGGTTATGGTTGTCCTGCTGATCGGCTCGGCGTTTTTCAGCGGTTCGGAGACCGCACTGTTCAGCCTGTCGGGAGGGCAGTTGCACCGCCTCGCGAAGTCCGGGGGATCGGGACGCCTCGTTGCTTCGCTGGCCCGCCGACCGCGGGAACTACTCAACGCCCTGCTGCTGGGCAACCTGATTATCAACGTAGCCTACACCGCAATCGCCGCGACGATCGTATTCGATCTGGGTAGCAGCGAGTTGCCCGCCTGGTCGGCGCCCCTCTGCTCGGTCGTGGCGCTGGTCGTGCTGATCCTCGTCGGCGAGGTGGCGCCGAAGATAATCGCTCTGTCCGCGACGCGCAGGTGGGCGTTGCTCTGCGGGGCGATACTTACCGGATACAAGCGCGCCATCGGTCCGGTACTCTGGTTGAACCAGAAGCTGGCGGTCGGGCCGATCACAAAAATGATAGCGCCAGGGCGAAAACGCGGAGGCGAGATATCTACCGGCGAGTTGGGCGACGTGCTGGCCCTGGCTGCTAGGCGGGGGACTATCGATCGCGATGCCGAGTCGATGCTCCAGGACATCGTGGAACTCACCGGTCTGAGAACGTGCGACATCATGGTCCCGCGCGTGGACATGATCGCCCGCGATATCGCCACGTCCGGGGCGGGGCTCATCCAAACGTTCAAGGACACCGGTCTGACCAGGCTACCGGTGTACGACGGCGATGTGGATAATGTTGTCGGTATTATCGTCGCCAGGGCGCTGCTCCTGTCGCCGGAGAAACCTCTGCGCCAACTGCTCAAACCCATTACGTTCGTGCCCGAAGCCGCCAGCGTCGAACGCCTGCTGGTGGGGTTCCGCGCGAACTCGACGAAGCTGGCGATTGTGGTTGACGAGTACGGCGGGACCGCGGGTCTGGTGACGCTCGAAGATATCCTCGAAGAGATCGTCGGCGAGATGCCCGACCCGCGTGAAGGGCAAGGCGAACCGGCCGTCCGACAGATCGATGAGGGGCTCTACGAACTCGACGGAAACCTTCCGATCCACGAATGGGCCGATGCGTTCGAGATCGACCTCCGACGCCAGCGGATCACCACCGTCGGCGGGTTCGTGACCTGGTTGCTGGGACGCATTCCCCGCATCGGAGACACCGCGACCTATCGCAATCTGCACTTCACGGTCGAGTCGCTGCATCGCAGGCGGATCGGCAGACTCAGGCTCCAACTTTACACGGGTGATGAATGATCGCCGCGGTCGGTGAAATCTCGGTCTGGGGCGGTTGGGTGCTCGCGGCAGTGGGCGGCGTGGTGATGTGCGCGATCTACTGCGGTCTGGAAACGGGAATCTACGTACTCAACAAGGTCCGCCTGGACCTGCACGCCGAAGAGGGGCGGCATCCGGCCAGGCGGCTCAAAGCGATGTTGGGACGCCCGAACAACGCCCTGGCCGTCCTGCTGATCGGGACGAACATCGCCGCCTACGTGACCACGTTCGCGGTCAGTGCGATGTTCATGCTGGCCGGTGCGGGGCATCGCACCGAGTGGTACACGATAGCGGTCGCCACTCCGCTGCTGTTCGTACTCGGCGAGTCTGTGCCCAAGAGCGTCTTCCAGCGAGCCGGTGAATCTCTGGTCTATCGCCTGGCGTGGGTGCTTGGCGCCTCGAGCGTGGTGTTCAATACTATCGGTCTGGCGCCGCTGGTGCGCGGGTTTGCGTGGCTTTGCCTGCGCCTGGCGGGGAAGCGATCCGCACAGCAGGCATCCGGGCGACAGTATCTGCTGACAATTGTCGCCGACAGCGCCGCCAGCGGGATTCTCACCCACAGCCAGACCGTAATGGCCGACCGCGTGATGCATATCGGGCTGGTGACGCTGGGGCAGGTGATGACGCCGATCGACCGCGTCGAAGCCATGGGTCCCGAGACCACCCGCGATGAGCTGATGTCTTCCCTGGCGGGACACGACTTCTCACGCCTTCCGGTACTCGACGGCGACGGCGCGATCGTCGGCGTGATCAATATCTACGACGTGCTGCTGGACGAGTCCGTATCGCAACCGGCCGGCGTGATGACCATCCCGCCCGTACTGCCCGGCGAGACCACCGTCACCGACGCCCTGTACCGCATGAGGCAGGCCAACGCGGCGATGGCGGTGGTTACCGACAACTCCGGCGGGCACGTGGGGATTGTGACGGTCAAAGATCTCGTCGAGGAGATTGTCGGCGAACTGGCGGTCTGGTAGTCAGTCCGCCTGTTGCTCCGCGGGACGGAAGATCCGCAGGCACAGGAACAGCAGGCCCGATATCGCCGCTCCGGCGGCGATTCCGATCCACGGCGGGACCCCCATTGCGGCCGGCAGATAACCCGCACACAGCGCGAGGGCCGCGACTACCAGGCAATAAGGAAGCTGCGTGCGGACGTGGTGAACGTGATCGCAACTCGATGCGATTGAACTCATGATCGTCGTGTCCGAAATCGGCGAGCAGTGGTCCCCGAAGATCGCCCCGTCGAGTACCGCGCCGATGGAGATCATCGTGATCAGTCCGTACCCACCGTCGAGTTGAAGCGCGACGGGGACGGCTGTTGGAATCAGAATTGCCATCGTTCCGTAACTCGTGCCCGTAGCGAATGATATCATCGCCGCTACCACGAACACCAGCCCGGGGAACAACAGCGGTGGTATCGCGTCGCCCAGCACGTTGGCGAGGAACACGCCGGTCTGCAGGTCTGTGCAGGCGCCCTTCAGCGACCAGGCCAGCACCAGCACGGACACCGGCATGAGGCTGCTCTTGAGCCCCACGCCAATCGCTCTTACCAACGCCCACACGGGAATCCGCGAGACCGCCAGCGCCATTGCGATCGCCACCACCAGCGCAACTCCCGCCGCCCAGGCCAGCAGGGCGGAACTGCTCACGCCGCTCATGGCCTCCATCCAACCGGAAAAACGCACAATCGCCCCAGGGTCCGACGCCAGGAGATCTCTGCCTTTCTCACCCAACCAGAACTGCCCCAGAAAGACTCCCAGCAGCATGCCCATCGGTACGATCGCAACTGACGCGCGGATCCGGGCTCGCGGATGCGGGCGGGCGGCGTTCATGGACTTTGACGCCATCGGGACCGCATCGTCAGCCAGAACCTTACCCGCTCGGGCCCGTCGCTCAGCCGCAGCCATCGGTCCGAAATCCGCACCCGACCAGCAATTCCAGAACACAAATGCGATCATCCCGAAGCAGTAGAACCGGAACGCCAGCGCATTGAGAAACACCGCATACCCGCCACCGCCCACGCCCAATTCCGACAGCAGGCCCACTTCGTATCCGATCCACGTGCTCACAAGCGCGATACCCGCAATCGGCGCTGCGGTCGCGTCGACCAGGAACGCAAGCTTCTCGCGGCTGATGCGCTGGCGGTCGGTCAGCGGGCGAAGCGTCGGACCGACTATCAGCGTGTTGGCGTAGTCGTCGATGAATATCACAAGCCCCGAGATCATCGTGACCAGCCGCGTCGACCGCCGAGTTTTCGCCCATTTCATCAACCAACCAGCCACTCCCTGCAAACCGCCGCCGACTATCATCACGTTGATAATCGGCATGAGCAGCGCGATAAACAGGAGGACCTTGAGGTTGCCCCAACCGAAGTTCTCCCAACCGAATCCCTCGCAGTCGTAAACGGTGTATACCACAAACTCGCCGCTCTGCAATATCCCCCGCCCCAGCCATGAGAAAAATCCAGCATACCCGCCGGCCGCACTCAGCAAACCGCCGGCCACCACGCCGGAAATCAGACTCAGATATAACCTCCCGGTAATCAACGCCATCATGATTGCAACCAGTGGAGGGACGACCCTGTACCAACCGGCAAGCGGACCGGACCGGTCAAATGAAGCCCAAATCCCCAGCCCCATCAGAAGCACGAGCACCACCCCGACAATCCCAGCCGTCAGCGGCCGCCGCCGATACCACCGTTGCAATCCCCCCACACGCCTCGACGGTCGCTCTGATCGTTCATCGGACATCCATGTTCTCCCGAAACAAGTCAACCGAAATATTTGCCCCATTACAATACCCCATCACCGCCCACATGAACACACCCAAGACACACCCACCGTCACAAATCTACCTATACGAACCTGCGTCTGGCTGGGCGAGGCCGAGCCGGGTACACATCGCCGCGAGGCGTCTCAGTGACTCTTACAATCGTCGCAGTGTTCCTTCAAGGTTTTCGCTTCTTCAGGACTCAGCGAACCACCCAACGCTTCTATGCCTTCGAGAAGCTCACTGCTGTAACGCTTTGACATCAGGCGAAGCTTCTTGATGACGTACGGCTTGAGGTCCTTGCCCGTGGCGGCGACGAGGGCGTCCAGAAGATATGTCGAGCAACACTCGAGGGGCGCCATCTCGCGGATTAAGTTCATCCAGGCATTCACGTGCTGAGTGGCGTCTTCAGGCGGATGGAGCTTGAGCTTGACGGCTCGGCGGATGCATAGCATCAAGGTTTTATTGGAGTCAATGTACCCCCCGATCGACGACCTGATTTCCATATTGCTCAGCATGTCCTGGAGTTCTTTGCATGCGGCCGGTATGCAGGCGCCAACGATGGCCTCAATGTCTTTTTTGCCCTTGAAGGTCTTCATTGCCTTGATGACAAAAGGGCGAATGCGTGGATTGTTGTGGCCAAGGCTCCTGGCATAGATACGAACGGCGTGTCCCGTGTCGGTCATGTACTTGAACTTGCCCTGCAGGATCGCGTCCGCTACGGCGTCCTGCGACTGCTTGCTTCGATCTTGAACCAGAACCCGTGCGCATTCCAGAACGACACCGCTGTCATTTGGATAGCTGACCAGGGCGACCAGCGCGGTGCGCTGCAGAAGAGGCGACTTGTCCGGCAGAGCCTTGAAGAAACGCCTGAATTCACGACAGAGTTCATACGAAATCAGGTCGTTGTTGACCAGCTTTCGGGAGATGGCTTTCAGGGCGGGCGGACTCTTCTCGGTAAGCAGGTAGTCATTGAAATCTCTGATCGCATCGTCCGGACACCGTTTGTACAGTTCCAGGAATTTATCCCTGGCCTTGTCCGAGCGATGCTTCAAGAAATATGCAGACAGAGCTTCCAAGACGCCACTATTGAGACCCTCGTTACGGATAAGCTTGAGCAGTTCATCGTGGGCCTCTTTGCCGGTCTCGATGCGCGTCAGCGCGATGATCATCGCCTCCCGGCCCGAGATCGAACGGTTCCTCAGCGACTCCATGATGCTCCCGGGGCCGGTGGCCTGCGTATCAGACTTGGGCAGTGCCTTGACCAGCATGTCGACCGCTCGCGCCTTGGGGAACTTGCCCCGCACCAGCGACTGAGCGGCCGCGGCCTGCACGAGCGTGTGTGGATAGGCCAGCAGCAGCTCAAATGCCTTGAGGACCTTATCAGACGATGTCAGCGAGCCTATCGCTTCGGCAGCGCATAGCCTGACCAGGGTGTGCTTGCATCGTGCGGCTGCAAGCACCGGATCGGCCAGAGCGTTCCGCCCGTAGGCGCCCTGCGCACAGAGGAGCCAGCGAAGTTCCGTGGCTCGGGCCTCGTTGTCTTTGGTTTTTGCATCGGTCACCTTCGAAACGGCTTTGACCGTCAATCTGGCGGCCAGCAGTTTGCGGGCCGCCTCGGGCTCTTTCCCGGCCAAGTGCTGCACGTATCCACGGATCAGGCCGACTACAAGCTTGGCGTCAGTACCCGCCCAACTGTTCGGGTAGCTTACGAAACACCAGCTTCCGTGAACCTTACCTTCCTTAATACGGTAATCGCCCGTACTCGGCGTGGGGACAGACCACGCCTTAACCTCTTTCCGCTCGCGCCGACCACCGATGTAGATCGTACCGCGATGCAGGAACATCAGCGCCTTTTCGCCCTTGATCAGCGACTCCCGCTTAATGGCGTTGTCGGGCCACCAGGCATTGTTGTACCCGCCAACGGTGAAGGTGTCCGCTGGCGCCTTGCCATTAAGGATTTCGACAGCTTTGACCTTCGATGCGTATGCGCCCCCTTCGACGACTTCGACGACGGCAATGAGTTCGGCCTCACGCACCATCTCCTCGAAGCTCGGATCGACCCACATCCTGGCCATAGCTGGCGCGGCAAACAACAGCAGCACCGCCAAGAGGACCAATCCGCTACGCATGCGAGTATGTTCCATGAGGCCTCCCGTCTTTCTCCCTGGCGTGCATCCCAGCTATGGATGTTCGATAGCAATCTGGAGTATGCCAGATAAACTCTTGCCCACGACCCTCGCGGGCTTGTCCAATGATTCTATCCTGTCTCCAGGCGAAATCAATTCAGTTTTCGGGCTGAAGCAACCTGCGATCAGCCGGGAGGAGGCGATGGCCGTTATTCACATTTTCGGGTTGCCTGGGGCCGTTGTACGGTGTGTAATTATTCAGGTAAGAGTATTACTGCCACGATTGGAGTATCCGGCTGATGAAGGTTAATGCAAAAGGACAGGTTACGATTCCGCTGGCCCTTCGCCAGAAGTCTGGGATTGTTCCTGGGAGCGAGGTGGAGTTCTTTGAAGAGCAAGGGCGTCTGTACATCGAGAAGGTCGAAGGTATCGGACGAGGCGATGGGCTGGTCACTCGAATGCGAGGGCGAGGGACCGTGACGATGAGCACCGACGAGATTCTGGCGCTTACTCGGGGAGAGGGCTGACGGGGGCAAGATTGATCCGTCCGTTCTTCCGGGCATCTTCACCGAAGACCCGCGTCGGACGAGTTGGTGGTTGTATTGACTGAGTCTGGCTGACCGGTTAGCATCATAGAAGAGGCTCGCGGCGGTCCCGCCTTTGGCGGATCTTCGACGTGGGCACGCACTATATCATATCCAAAATGTCACATCATGAGCCGCGATCCCGGCGCGCCGGGACGGGCGGAAGGCGCAAGAGACGATGTCAGACCGGAACGTTCTGATCGCTTGTCTGATGGTGGGCCTGCTCGTGGTCGGGGCGTCCGCCGAGCCGATGCGCAAACAGATCGAGACCGACTGGCTCACACAGGCCCGGATGTGGTCGTCTCCGGCGGCGCGCCGGACGGGGGCGAAAGCGGCCGTACCGACATGGGCGGACGCCGCCGGGGCGGTAGATGGCGTCAAGAACGGTAAGTACGCCTTCCACACTGACAAGGAACCGAATCCATGGTGGCAGGTTGACCTCGGGCGGGCCGTGCCGATTGGGCGGATTGTCGTCTACAATCGGCTGGATTATGCGCCCGGATTGCACAATGCCGACAATCTGGTCGTCCTGACGTCCAACGACGGGAAGAAGTGGACGCGGCGATACGACAACCGAGGCAAGCACTTCGGGGGCGTCAAGGGGGCTAAGCCTCTGGAGGTCACATTCGGATCCGATCCCGCTCGTGCGCGTTTCGTGCGGCTTCAGATTCCCAGCGCCAAGCCGATCTGGTTTCACCTCGACGAGGTGGAGGTATACGGTCCGACCGACCGGAAGAAGAACATCGCGTTGAACAGACCGGCCGATCAGAGCAGCGTCAGTCAATGGTCCACTGCGAAGGTCCGCGTTGCCCCGAAGGCGTCAAAAGCGGCGAAAGTGTATCCGACGAAGCACACCATCGATCGCGGGCGGTTGCTGGTGGCTGATCTTCGGCGGTCGGGCGTGGATACCAGGCCGTTCGAGCGCGAGTTGGACGGTGCAGCCCGCGCGCTGGGAGCCCTCGGGCCTGACGCATCGGGCCAGGCCAGACAAGCCGTCTACTTCCAGGCTCGCCGGGCGGTGCGGCGCCTGGCGTTTGCCAACCCGCTGTTGAACTTCAACAAGCTCCTGATCGTCAAGCGCTTCACCCAGGAGACCTATCCGGACGTCTGCCTGAACCACATGCCCTGGGTCTCGCGCCCGGGCGGGGACATCTGCGTGGTCACACTGGCCGGTCCTGACCGCCAGAGCAAAGCGAGGGGCCTGCTGAACGGCGCCCTGGGACCGGGCCACGTCCACGGTGCGGACCTCTGGTGGGATGCCAACCGCGTGGTCTTCGGTTATTCCAAAGCGAAATCCAACCAGCCGCCGAAGGGATGGAAGGACAGGCGAACGAGCTTCAATCTGAGGCGGACCGAAGAGCCCACACACATTTTCGAGATGAAGATCGATGGGACGGGACTGCGGCAATTGACCGACGGCCAATGGAGCGACCTGGACCCGACCTACGCGCCCAACGGCGACATCGTGTTCGCCTCCGAACGCTGCGCCTACTCGCTGCAATGCAATGAATACGACAAGGACGAGACCTCGTGCAATCTCTACTCGATGCGTCCGGACGGCGGGAACATCCGGCAGATGAGTGTCTCGAAGGACGGCGATTACCTTCCACACACGCTTGACGACGGCACGATCGCCTATACGCGGTGGGAGTACCAGGAGCGGAGTTGGGCACACATTCAGAGCATCTGGGTAATCCGGCCGGACGGTACCGGCGCCGACGCCTTGTTCAAGCAGCACCTGAACAATCCCTGGGCGCTGGAAGATGTGCGTTCGATTCCGGGCGGAGGCAGCAGCAAGCTGGTGGCGATAGCCACGGGGCATCATACGCTGGCGGCCGGGCCGGTTGTCGTGATCACGCCGAGTGTCGGGATGAACAGTTCCAAGGCGATCCGTATCGTCACGCCGGGTGTCAAACCGCCCGAGGGCGGTATGAGCGGAACGCCCGTAGCCGCCGGCGGTGTGTTCGATCGCGGGGGATACTACATGACCCCCTGGGCGCTGTCGGAGAAGTATTTTCTCGTCTCCTACACGTACGGCGCCGCCCAGACGGACGCGCTCGGTTACGCTATCTACCTGATTGACGTCTTCGGTACGAAGGAATTGATCTATCGCGACGAGAAGATATCGTGCTTTGCTCCGATCCCGCTGAGGCCGAGGCCTCGCCCGCAGGTTACGCTCGGCAGGACGGACCCCACCAAGCGCCACGCCACGTGCATGGTAGCCAACGTTACTCACGGGGCAGAGCCGATCGCGCCGGGGCGGGCGCGATACATCCGCATTGCACATCGGTTGCCCTGGCCCTACGACAACACCCACGGAGGACATCGCTATACCGAGAAGGGCAAACCCAACAACTGGACGCCCGTCCGCGTACTCGGAACCGTGCCCGTGGAAAGCGACGGTAGCGCCCACTTCCGCGTGCCCGCCGACACGCCCGTTTACTTCCAACTGCTTGACCAAAACCACATGGAGTTACGCCGGATGCGATCGTTCATCAGTTTTCAGGGGGGCGAGATTCGCGGATGCATGGGCTGTCACGAGACCCGCGCCGAGGCGCCGCCCAATAGAAATATCGCGCCGCTGAAGGCGTTTCGTCGCGACGCATCGATTCCCACTCCACCGCCGTGGGGGACCCGTCCGATCAGCTTTCTCCGCGACGTCCAACCTCTCTTTGACAAGCATTGCGTCCGCTGCCACAGCGGGTTGAAGCCGGCGGGGGGGCTGGATTTCCACGGCGGGCTCACCACTGGCGGCAGCGTCGTGGGATACGGGCATAATCGCGCGTTCGACACGATCATCAAACACCGCCTGGTGTCCTGCTCGCCGGTGCAGGGAGATGCGAGTATTACCAGGCCACTGGCCTTTGGTTCACACAAGAGCAAGCTGGTCCGCGTACTCCGCAGCGGGGCCTGCAGCAAGCGGGCGAAGTTGAGCGGTCGGGAGTGGCGGGGGCTGGTTACCTGGATCGACGCCAATGCGCCGTATCACGACGGTTTCGTCAAGAAGCGGACCAGGGAGCAGCCCTACGGCTTGCCGAATGACAAGGAGCTGATCAAGAAGATCACCGCCGTACACACCAGGCGCTGCGCTTCATGCCATGTCCCGAAGCAAATCTCTCGTGCCGATTGGATCGACATACGCCAACCGGCGTGCAGCGGATTCCTGGTGGCGCCTCTGGCGAAGGCAGCCGGCGGGACGGGCAAGTGCAAGGCTGTTTACCGTGGTAAGGAAGACAGTGATTACAAGGCCGTGCTCAAAGCCGTAACCGAGGCCGTCCGGAAATGCTGGCGGCGACCGCGGCGACGGGACCTGCGGACGCTGAAAGCGCCGGTTGGTATGACCGCGGTACGATCATCCTCGATCCCGTGATCTACGCTAGGGCGAATGTTTCAGGAGGTTCTATTCTTGTCGACCTGCTCGACGAGCATTGTGCAGATTGAGTCCTGGAGGGTTTTGGCGGGGGCTGCGCGGGGGCATGTCGTTGGCCATTATCGAAAACGCCCCGACCGTTGCGGGCCGGGGCGTTAGTTGGGCGTTATTGTGCAGTGGGCGCTAGCGGCGTTTGCGGCGGAGCATCGCCAAGGCGCCCATGCCCAGAAGCGACATCGTTGCCGGTTCGGGCGTGCACCAGGTGTCGATGACCAGTTCATCGATGTTAATCCCGCCTCGAATCTTAATCTCTTCCCACGGCGGGTTGAGCGGCAGGTCGATGTGATAGACGCTGAAGAACACGGGGGTCAGGGGATCTGGAAAAAGCACATCCGGGCCGATCAGAGGAGTGAGGATCTCAGGGGTCGTGCCATTTTCTGGATCAGTCACAGTAAGAATCGGCTGGTTGCCAAGAGCCTGTGGCTGCCAGGTTATCTGGATCCAGATTTCCTTGTGGGGCTGGATCGTCGGGCGGTTCTGCAGTAGGATGTCAATCTCGCCGGAGAGGTTCCACCATCCGTAGCCCGGCTGCGAAGGATCCTGCGGATCACCGTAGAGGGGAGCACCGCTCTGATCGCGGAAGACGTCGAACCAGCCCGCACCCGGACCCGGTGTAATGGTAATATTCGGATCGCCAAACGGCAGCCATCCGTCATCGGGCGGCGGATTATTTGGGTTGTCGTCATGGAACTCCCACAGAGCCCATGACGTTCCCCCCTGGCCTCGCCAGCTAGGCGGGTTGAGATCGTCTGCCAGGGCTCCGGTTGTGGCGAATAGACAAATAACCACCAGTAGTGTTGTGGTCTTCTTCATCTCCATCTCCTTAGATCTTCCTTTGAGTGTGATTCTCGCTGAATAAGTGAACGGACGTTTACAGATCACATGCGTTGGCCTGCGAGACAAGGACACTTCGACAACCCGCCACTGACCCCACGCGAAAATCCGCAATCGGGACAGAAGACCGGCGGGAGGTTCCTTCCTCGCTATCAAAGGACCAACTCGGTTTTTGAACTTGAGCCTACGAGCTACGAACTAAGTGCAAACACAACTTGATACACCTAAATTATACCCCAGCCTTGGCGGATATCAGATTTCAGGCTATTCTAACGACAATATCTTTTCTTTGGGGTTGACAATTGGCCGATATTTCATAGATTTCCCATATTCGTCAGGACAGACCAATCATGCTTGGAGCGCTGACTAATCATGGTCGACAAGCGAACTTACTGGCCCGCAGGATCCCCCGCATGCTGCCTGGAAGCTCTTTGAAGATAAATAGCGCTTTTTTGCGATTATTTGCCATCATGCTGGACAAAAAACGAGTCAAACAACTACTTACCCACCCTTCATCCGATCACACCAGAAGCATGAGGACCGTCCGACGCGATAAGCTGTCTTGGCCGTTCACTGTATCTCTGCGGTTCTGTGTGGACTTGATATCCCGTCGATGGCGACTATTTCTTGTCTACCTGCTCGACCAGCATTGCGCAAATTTTGTCTTGTAGGGCTTTGGCGGGGGCTACGCGGCCGGGCATATCATTGGCCATTATCGAAAACGCCAGGGCGGGCTTACCGGTCTTGTCAAGCACGTATCCGCTGAGACATGAAACTCTCAGGATGTAGCCCGTCTTGCCGATGATCCGTCCCCTGCACGGCGCCATGGTCATGCGTTTCTTGAGCGTGCCGTCGATCCCAGCCCGGGCAAGGGTGTCGGTGAGTACCGAAGCGTCCTTTCTGACCGCGATACCGGCAAGGAGCTTTGTCACGGTCGCGGGCGAAACGCGATTCTTGCGCGCCAGACCGCTTCCATCGCTGACGACGAGCGAATCGGCTGATAGACCGAATGCCTTGGTCAGCGTTTTCTCCATTACGCGCGCGCTGCCGGGCCACGTACCGTCGCCTCCACGCAGCAGGAAGCACTCGGCGGCCATATTGAGCGAATCCCTGTTGGCTCGTTTCATCGCCCGGGCAAGCGGCGTGGTGGTTGTGCAGACCGGTTTGGCGCCTTTGCGGTCGATTTTGGTCAGGTCCATCGACTTGATTTTGCCCTCAAACGGAACTCCGCCTGCGATCAGTCGCTCAGCCAATGTGCGGGCGAACAGCATCGGTGGATCGTTGGCCGCTACGTATTGCAGGTAGGGCGAGGCGGTCTTTATCGTACCGCGAAGAACCAACTCGGCGTCTCCGGTCTCCGGGCGCATCGACCAGATCTGCTTGGCGCCGACCTGCACGGAACTGTTGACCGAGATGAAACGGCTCTGTGGGACGACTATGGCCTGGGCCTTGGCGTCGGTGATCTTGAAGGTCGCCGCGAAGCAGTTGCGGTGGAAGTTGAGTTTTCCCGCCGGCGCCTGGTAGTGACGATGGTTCTGGGCGGATTTCCAGGTCTCGGGGCGATAGACCATCGCACCGCCCGAGACAAAAAGTCTGCCTGGCGCTTTGTCGCCGAGATGCTTTTTAACCGCGGCGGTCCAGCGGTCCATCTCGGCGTAGATACTCTTCCCGTCATCGACCGCGAGCTGCGGATCGCCGAGCGTCGGATCGAAATCGCCGTAGACAACGATGTCGCCGCTGCGAGTGATGTACAGTTCGGTGGTAAACTTGTAGTCGCCGCCGAGCACGTGTAGCGCAAAGGCGCTGCTGAGCAACTTCTGGTTGCTGGCGGGGATGAACAACTCGTTTTCCCGGGTTGCGGCTGTGGCCTTTCCCGAAGCGAGGTCCACCACCGAGACCCCGACGCGAGCGCCACTGCCGATGGTCTTCTCGAAGGCCGACACCTTGCGGGCAAGTACATCGCCGAACGTTGCGGGCGCCTGCTCGGCCCGCAGCGGCGTGCATGCGGCGATCATCCCGCACAGCAGAGCTGTGCTTACAAAGATACTCCGTCGGTTTGCTGCTGTCATACGGATGAAAACTCTCTTTCTGTGGGGGGCTTACCCGACGCCAATGCGCCGCAGCCCACCTCATTTAATGTAATACGGGCAAAGGCGTCGAAATGCAATCCCTCATCACTGCCTGGACAAAAATTGATATTTTTCACAGCCATCCCATAGCGGGATGAATCCTGGGATAGCTTTTGCTAAGTAG
>CAZSLS010000055.1:0-32169 GCA_964607575.1 uncultured Planctomycetaceae bacterium
CCCCATGCTGATCCATACGCCGACGGCGAAGCTGGAAGTGCTGGGCACGCAGCTCAATGTGGATGCCGAGGCGGCTTCGACAACGCTTCGCGTGAACGAGGGTCGGGTCCGCGCGACCCGGCTGGCAGATGGCAGTGTGGTCGACGTCCCCTCGGACCACCAGGTGATCGTATCTGCCAGCCGGCGGAGGAAATTCACAGTGAGACGCCGGCCCGAATCCGTCCGTTCGTGGAAAAGCAACCTGCCGCAGGGCGCGATTTACGGGCAATGGATTCCGGGGAGCGGAGCAACCGCCGGCGCGTTGCGAACCGCTCCGGTGCTCCTGAATCCCGGGAAGGATCCGATCACGCTTCACCTGGCGTCGATATCGGCGTGCCGTGGCGCGGTAAGCCCCGTGGCGCCGGCACGCGGGGGGAATTTCCGCATTCGTGGCCGGATCGGGACTTCGGGAGATATCTACTTCGGTCTTACGATGAAACACATCAAGGGGGGCTTTGCAGGGAAGTACGTTACCGCACGTCGGGTCAACGTCGCTGACAAGACGGACCAGCACCTGGAAATCGAACTGCCTTTTGAGGATTTCAGGCCGCAGGAAAAGGAGTTCCCTGCTTCGCCGGTCGGCCTGGAACTCGTCGACCTGTGGTGTTTCACTTACAACCAGGACGCGGAACTGAGGATCACCAGTGTCGAACTGCTGCCCTCGGCGCCGCCAGGAGTTGCCAAGCAGCCGACAACCCAGCCCCGCCAAATCCCCCTGATGGATATCTGGACGGCGGCGGCGCAAGGCAACGTCGAAGCCGTCAAACGCCATCTTACCGCCGGAGCGAAGATCGACGGGACATTCGTAGCCCCCGGGATCCCCGCGTCGGGCGCCACGCCCCTGCATCTCGCTGTCCTTTGCAATCAGGGCGAGATCGCGCGATTCCTCATCAAGAGAGGAGCGAATCTTAACGCCCGGGCCAAGGACAAGCACGGCGGGACGCCGCTGCACTGGGCGGCTGCACTGGGCCGCTTCGAGATATGCAGACAACTGATAGACTCCGGGGCGGACGTCAACGCCAGGGACGACAACGCCTTCACGCCTTTGGACGCGATCAACTATGACCCCAAATCCCGGAGAAAGATCAAGCTCAGGATCGCTGAACTTCTCCGAGCCAGGGGAGGCAAGAGCAAGACCGAGTACCGGAAAGAACCCGCTTTGTAATGACACCGCAGGGTATGGCATACTGTAAACCCGCAACGAACAGGAGATTCAGGATGAAGAAGCTTACCGCATGGACCCTCGCTATCGCCCTTCTCGCCGCATGTATCCCAGCGCAGGGAGCGCCCGCAGACGAGAAACGCGAAGGCAGCGATCCCGTTGTCAAACTCATCAAGGCCGCGAAGGAAGGCGACACCAAGGCCATCAGGCAATTGCTGTCGTCCGGCGTGAAGGTGGACGCCAAGGACCAATCGGGCAGCACCCCTCTGTTCGTGGCGTCGCTGTTCGGACGGACCGACGCAGCGAAACTGCTGATCGCCAAGGGCGCCGACATCAAAATCGCCAAAGGCGGCGACGGGTCGAGCGCTCTGCTGGTGGCGGCGTTCTTCTGCCATACCGACACCGTGAAACTGCTCCTGAAGTCACGCGCTGACATCAACGCCGTAAATAAGAGGTCCGATACCCCGCTCGATGCGGTCTCGGCGCCGTGGAGCGAAGAGCTGGGCGAGTTCTACACCGGTGTAGCCAAAGCCCTCGGATTGAAACTGGACCTGGACAGCGTCAAGGCCGCCCGTCCGAAAATCGCCGCACTCTTGAAATCGCGCGGCGGTAAGACGGGCAAGACCGCCAAGAACAGCAAATTGACCGGCTCGATCAAGGATGTCGCCGCACTGGGAATACGCTGCTCGTATTTCCGCAACGGAAGGATCCACGTGGGCGTGCTCGGAACGCCGGATGGAAAACCTATCACCGAACCGCCGGTCAAGAGTTGGGAGGACTTCAAACCGTCCTGGTCGAAGACCGGCGACATGCTCGTGTTTTTCCGCCGAGTGAAAAACGACCGGGTCACCGTCAATTGGAAGACCAAGATCTGCATTATCAGGTCAGACGGCACGGGCTTCCACGAGTTGACCGACGGGAAAAACACCAACTTCAACCAGACCTGGACCCGCGACGGAACCAACACGCCGATCTGGAATCGCAGGAACCTCAAGACCGGCGGTTTTATGATCATGAAGAGCAAAGTCGGCGCAAAACCGGGCCAGGAAGTCTGCATCACCAACCCGAAGTATCACAATTGGGCCTATAGCTGCCTGATAGACGGCAGGATCCTGGTCCAGTGCGTGCATCCCAAGCTGGGCTGGGGTTATTTCCTGATGACGCCAAAACCCAACGGCCAGCCGACCTACCAGCGCATCGACACCGCCGGGCTGGCCAAGCAGGGGCTGCTCGATCGCATCAGCATCTCGCCCAGCGAGGACAAAATCTGCTTCGAACACCAGATCGGACACAAGCACAACCCCATAGGGCGCACGCTCTTCGTAGCCGACTTCGACGCAAAGAAGCTCGCGATCACCAACGTCAAGGCGTTCGCGAACCCCGAGCGAAAGAAGCGCTGGTACGCTTACCCGCGATGGACCAAGGGCGAGAAAGCGATCGTATTCCAAGCAACGCCCGAACTCCACCTGTATACGTTGAAAAGTGGCGTCACGATGAAAGTGTCGACAAACCCGCGGGCCGAGTACCGTTACCCCCACGGCGAGAGAATGCCGAAATAGAACAGGAGCAAAATCCATGCAGAATCCGAATCACCGACTTGGACGCCGCGAATTCCTCAAGCGGACCGCGCACACCGCCGCCATCGCAAGTATCGCAGGCGCAGCATCGGCGGCCGCACCGAAAGACAAGAAGATCAAACTCGCCGACACCATCGGCGCCCGCATGTTCGGCAAGACAGGCGATAAGCTCCCCGTGCTGGGCTACGGCGGCGCCGCCCTGCCGAAGAAATGGGGAAATCCCCTTTCGCTCGAAGACCGCGTGAAACTGGTGCGCTACGCCTACGACAGCGGAGTGCGGTATTTCGATACATCCATCAGCTACACCTACCAAGAAAGCCAGTCGATTATCGGGAAAGCCTTGAAGCCCGTTCGCGACAACGTCTTTATCACCACCAAAATAGATCTCTGGAATTCATCCAGAAAGGATGGGCGCATCGAGAAGGTGAGCAAAAAGGAAGTGGCCCGCCAGATCAGGATGAACCTGAAGGAACTGCAATCGGATTACATCGACGCGGTCTTGATCCACGGTACGCCGGGCGTCCAGCAGATGACCGTCGAGCAGAACCTGGAAGTCATGGGTGAACTCGTAAAGGCGCGCAAAGAGGGCCTGGTCCGTTTTGTGGGCTTCTCGGCGCACTCCTACTTCGACAAGGCGTTGGCGTTGATCTCTTCTGGCGGGTTCGATCTGTGCATGCTGTCGTATGGGTATCTGCCCCGCGGACACGACCAGATATTCTCACCGAAGGCGATCGCCCTTCGCGAGAAATGCCTGGCCGAGGCGCACAAGCGGAAGATGGGCATCGTCGCGATGAAGGTCATCGGCGCTGGGATCCTCGGCGGATGGTCCGGGTATGTCGTGCCCAAGTTTGACAAGAAGCGTATCAAGCTTCTGCCCGGCGCGGCGATTCGCTACGTGCTGCAAGACAAGCGAATCCAGATGCTCTGCATCGGTATGCGCCTCAAGAGCGACATCGACGCCAACATCAAGATCCTCGCGGGCAAACCCGCTTTCACCGACGCCGACCGCGGGCTCCTCGAGGATTTCGGCCCGAAGGCCCTCAAGAGCAACGCGATGAAGAAGATGAAGGTGGAATGATCACCGGCGTGGTTAAGCCCTCGGCTGAGTTTTTGGACCATAGGGTATATTTCGTTGGGTGAACGTCGCGAGAAACGAGAAAATGGCTGGAATCATGTCCACGATTGGAGGAATCTACGCGTTCTTATTGTATGGATGATTTATCTGCAAAACGAGATCGCGTCCTGAAAGAGGCGTTGGGATGCCGCGTCGAGTTGGTGACTTATGCGCGGGCGATGCTTGGTAGCTACACCGTGGCGGAAGATGTGGTCCAGGAAGCGATGCTCGTCGTGATGAAGAAGTGCGACCAGTTTCAGGAAGGAACGTCAATGCTCGCCTGGTGCCGCGCCATCCTGCGTCTCGAAGTCCTGCGGATGAGACAGCAATGGCGGCGGGACCGAACTGTTACCCAACGCCTGTTGGACGATGCGATTGACGCGGCTTTCGATGAGTTTCAAACCGATCAGCGCCGAGATGATGCAGAGCTTTGGCGAGAGGCCCTGGAGCGTTGCCTCCAGCGCGTACCGCCGCGCGGCGCCCGTGTGCTCAAGGCGCGGTTCGTGGACGACTTGAGTTACAAGCATATCGGAGAGCGTGTGGGGATGACGCTCGAAGCCGTGCGCAAGGCGCTTTATCGACTCAAGAAGCAAGTACGTTCGTGCGTGGAAACCAGGCTAAGAGGTGCACAATGAGCGATAACAACGAGTTGCATGAACTGGTCGACCGCCATCTACGCGGCGAACTGGACGAGTCGGGAAAAGAGCGTCTTATTGAACTGCTTGACAGCGATGCGGATGCGCGACGAGACTTTGTCGCCCAAGCGCAGTGGGATACGCGATTTGCGGACGTGCTGCGGGCCGGTTACGGGAGTTGCCGGACGCTCCTGGAACCCGACGCCGACGATGATACAGATGCACCGGTAGCGCCCCAAAGACCGATGATGACGTTGAACAGAGCCCTGTGGGTAGCCGCGGCGGTGATTATCGTTGCGCTTGCCGCAGGCCTGTATTTTCAGCCTCCCAGTTCCGAGCGCCCGATCGCGACAATCACCGGATTGAGCGGATCCCTGCAGTGGACAGGTGGCGGTGGGCGGGTGTTTCACGACCTGAGCGTGGGGGCCGAATTATCCGGGGGAACCATCGAGGGTCTGGCCCCCGGATCGTGGTTCGAATTGGAGTTCAACGACGGTTCCACCGTGACGATCTCCGGCAGCGTGACGCTCACTTTCTCGGACCACGGACAGAAAAAGCTGCATCTCAAGGAAGGCGGCGTCTCGGGCAACGTGAAGCCTCAACCGCCCGGTAAGCCGATGCTTATCTACACTCGCTCGGCGATGCTAGAAGTGTTGGGCACGCAGTTTGAAGTTGACGCCGAACTGCTGGCGACAACCCTGAACGTCAGCGAAGGGACAGTGCGGGTCAAGCGCCTTAGCGACGGCAGCACGGTCGATGTTCCCGCAAAGCACCGTGTCATCGCCGCCGCCGATCGCAAACTCTCCCCCGTGCCAGTCCCCGATTCGGTGAACCGCTGGGCCAGCCAACTGCACCTCGGGCCCCGCGCGACGCAAGGGAAGTGGTCTCCGAAGACCGATACGCGAGACGCCAGACTAAGGGCGATTCCATATACCTCGCCCCAAGGCCCTACGATCTACACAGTGGGGCTCGGGCTGTCCCATGGCGACAAGCCGCCGGTCATAGTCCAGCCCGGCTCCCGTCTCCGCGTGCGCGGCCGGGTCGCCTCTGCCCACAAAGTGTACTTCGGCGTGACGGTCAGGGGCTCAGGCGGTCAGTTCGCCGGGCGATTCCAGACCACGCGACCGGCAGGCGAGTTTCAAGGCGGACGGGATTTTGAGGTCATTCTGGAGTTTCGGGACTTTCAGCTCGACCCCTCGCTCCGCAAAATAAAGAGCAGGCTGGCTGGCGATCCGTTCGGCCTGGATGTCGAGACCTTCTGGTGTCACACCCTGAACAAACAGGCGGGATTGGAACTGACCGAAGTCGAATTGATCCCGCCGATCGACAGTAGAGGAATTTGAATATGCAAAACGACAAGACAAGCAGTCAATCAATAACTGCAAAAATCACCAGGCGTGAGTTTGTCAATGCAGCGGCGGCTGCGGCTTCTTTGACAATTGTTCCGTCCAGCGTGTTCGGCGCACCGGGCAAACAGGCGCCCAGCGACAAGCTCAACATTGCGTGCATTGGCGTGGGAGGCAGGGGATACGCCAATCTGATGAATGTCAAAGACGAAAACATTGTCGCGTTTTGCGATGTGGACGACAAGCGGGCCGCCGACACCTACAAGAAATTCCCCAAAGTAAAGAAATACTACGATTTCCGCAGGCTGCTCGACAAGGAACGCAAGAACGTCGATGCAGTTGTCATCTCCACGACCGATCACGTACATATTCCCGCCAGCGTGATGGCCCTGAAAAGGGGCATACACGTTTACTGCGAGAAACCGCTCGGCCAGAACATCGGCGAAGTCCGCGAGGCGACCAAAGTCGCCAAACGGTACAGTCTTGCCACCCAGATGGGCAACGGAGCCCACTCCGGACACAACTACCGCAGCGTCGTCAAGATGATCAAGTCCGGTGTAATAGGCGACGTCAAGGAAGCCCACTGCTGGTGCGATGAATCCTGGCCGAGCAAGAACCGTCCCAAAGACAAACCTCCGGTCCCCAAAACCCTGAAGTGGGACCTCTGGCTGGGCCCGGCGCCATATCGCCCTTACCACCGCTGCTACCTGCCGCTGGCCTGGCGGGGATGGTGGGATTTCGGCAATGGGCGGATCGGCGACATGGGCTGTCACATGATCGATCTGCCGTTCACCGCACTGGACCTGAAATATCCGCTGACCGTCGAGAGCAAGCGCTCAACTCCGGTCTACAAGGAAAGTGCGCCACGCTGGCTGATCAGCAAGTGGACGTTCCCCAAGCGGGGCGCCCTTCCGCCAGTGGAGCTTACGTGGTACGACGGGAACCAGCGCCCCCCGCTGCAGAAGCAACACAAGATGCCCGACTGGCCCGAAGCGACGATCTTCGTGGGCTCAAAAGGGATGATGATCGCCGACTACGGTCGGTTCAAACTGCTTCCGGAGAAGGATTTCGCCGGATTCAGACGCCCGCCACTCGCACACGGACCGTCCCACACACGGGAATGGATAAAGGCCTGCAAGACCGGGAGCCCGACAGGCACCGACTTCGCTTACGCCGGACCATTGACCGAAACTGTGCTCCTGGGCGCCGTCGCGTGTCGCGCTGGTGAGAAACTCGAGTGGGACGCAAAGAACCTCAAGGCGACCAACTGCCCCCAAGCCGACCAGTTCATCCGACGCGAAAACCGCAAAGGCTGGAAACTCTAGCCGGGAATCTGAATGTGAAGCTCAAGAGCGCAACAGCGATATCCGCATTGTGTTTGTCATCCGTCATGGTCATGCTGCCTTGCGAGCGGACGGGAGCCGCTGACAAGCAGAAACTGAACGTCCCGCCCAAGGGCTTCACAGCCTTGTTTAACGGCAGGGACTTTACCGGTTGGAAAGTACCCCCGAAGATCAAAGACGTGTGGTCTGTTGACAGCGGTGTACTCAAGGCCATCGCCCCCCTGAAGGAGTGGGCGCCGAACATAGAAACGGTGAAGACATACCGGGACTTCGTACTCTTGATTGATTATCGCATGGAGACCATTTCCGACAGCGGAATCTATATCCGCGGGCTGGTCCCAGTACTGAAAATGGGACGCCGGGAGCAGATCAATCTCGGAGCCGGACGTATGGGATACCCGCTAAGTTTTCATTATCTCACCCCGGATATCAAACTGAAGAAAACCCAGCTTCCCGACATCAAGCAAATCCGTCCGGAGGTCGGGGTGTGGCATACTGTTAAGATCACACTGATCGGTAAGACATTGTCGATCGAAGTCGACGACGAGGTCATCCTCCGCGAGTTCAAGTATCCCCAGGGGATACTGAGCATGAAGCTAGGCCCTATCGGCCTCCAGAAGCACGTAAGGGAGAAAACCGGCGGCAAGATGAGCGATATGCCCATCGAGTTTCGCAATATCTTCATCAAAGAGATCAAGCCTTCCGGGCCGAACGTGCCGCCGGAAGGGTTCACCGCGCTGTTTAACGGAAAGAACTTCAACGGCTGGCGATTATCGCCTATGGTCAAAGACGCCTGGTCCATCGAAAATGGAGCCCTCAAATCACACAAGGTTATCAAAGACTGGGGCGCGGACCTGCGAACCGTGAAAAAGTACCGCGACTACGTGCTGATGGTTGATTACCGAATCCCGAGAATCTCCGACAGCGGGATCTACATCCGCGGACTAGCGCCGGGGATAGGAATCTTTGACCGCGACCGATGGGAGCAGTTTAACCTCAGGTCCCGCGGCGGGACGGGAACGTTAGAGAGTTTTCGTTTTCAACCGCCGGACAAGCTGACTGAACATCCCAAGGTAAAGCATATTGATCCTGAAGTCGGGGTTTGGCATACGGTGAAGTTGACTCTTATCGGTAAGACCCTGTCGGCGGAGTATGACGGTGAGGTCATTATTGACAAGTACGAGTATCCCGAAGGGATCTTAAGCATGAAGCCGAGCGTTATCCGGCTTCAGAAGCATCCCCCGGCGGAAATCCGTGGCGAGAAGAGTGATTGTCCCATAGAGTTCCGCAACGTTTTCATCAAGGAGATCAAGCCTTCGGGGTTTCCCAAAGCACTTAAGCTTCCGGAGTTGAACGCACCACCTCGAGGATTCACCGCGCTGTTTAACGGAAAGGACTTCACCGGCTGGCGGATAACACCAAAGGTTAAGGAAGCCTGGACCATTGACCGCGGGGTGCTGAAGTCACACAAAGAGATCAAGGAGTGGGGCGCCGGCCTGGTGACTAAGAAGAAGTACGGAGATTTTGTCTTACTGGTTGATTTCAAGTTCCCTGCGATTTCCGACAGCGGGATCTGGTTCCGGGGAATTCCGGGGATAATGGGAGGCATGGAGCAGTTCAATCTCATGAGCGTTAACGGTACGGGGAATCTGGACAGTCTGGATCATCTTCCAAAGGATGTTCAACTCTCGTTCCGCAAGTCGGCGTATACGCCATTCTTCTATTGTCAACCAGCCTATTACAGCTTGAAGAACCCGCCGGTCAGGTATACTGATCCGCAAGTCGGGGTTTGGCACACGGTCAAGCTGACGCTGATCGGCAGGACCCTGTCAGCCGAGTATGACGGGCGGGTCATGCACGATCGGTTCGAGTACCCCGAAGGCACGATCAGCACCGAGCCGCAGGTTATCAGACTACAGAAGTATATACCCCAGCGGATAGCGGGCAAGCTGTACAAGAAATGCCCCATCGAGTTCCGCAACATCTTCATCAAAGAACTGCCCCGCCGAGAATCGGTCAAAGCCGGCGAACCCATGGGCTCGCCTGCTGCGAAACTGCTTTCCCGAATCGACGCCAACGATCCGCCCGAGGGGTATGACCCTGGAAAGCACCAGGCCTACGTCGATCGGCGAATGGTCCGACTCACCGCCCGGCAGCAGGCCAGGATCGGGCGCCTCTGGGTGCTGAAGCGGCGAATCCATCCCAAAATGGTCAACCGGGGCCTGTCGTTCGTGAAAATCATGGCCCACGTGATCGACAACGAAATACAACAAGACCAACCCAAAAGCACCAAGGGAGAAAAGAGATGAACCGCAAATCAGAACTTACGCGACGTGAGTTTGTGGGCGTCGCTGCAAGCGCCGCTGCGATTACAGTTGTTCCGCGACACGTTCTTGGCAAGGCGGCCCCAAGTAACCTGATCAATATCGGTGTTGTGGGTTCGGGAGGGCACGGCGCCTTTGTCGTTACCCAAATGCTCAGGGCCGGCGGGATAAACGTGGTCGCCCTTTGTGATGTGGATTCCAAGTCCGCCAGTCACATTGAAACAAAGGAGTACGGTAGTCGCAAAATCACAGGCCTCTACAAGCAGTTCCCCAAGGTCCCAAAATACAAAGATTTCCGGGTTATGCTCGCCAAAGAAAAGGACAATATCGATGCGGTTGTGATCACTACGCCCGAACATATACACATCTCGGCGGCCGCGATGGCCATGAAAATGGGGAAGCACGTTTATTGCTCCAAGCTGCTCGGGCATAACATCCATGAGATACGCCTGGCGACCCAACTGGCCGAGCAATACGGAGTTATTACGCAGATGGGAATCGGCAACCACACCAGCGAGATATTCCATCAGGCCGTCGAGATAATCCAGGCCGGTGATATCGGGGAGGTCAAAGATGCATTTGTCTGGTGCGATAATGAATGGGATAAATATCAGGGACCCAAAGCCTGGCCGCCGAGAGCTGTAAGGGACTATAACCCCAAGAATGCGGACAGGCAGTTAAGGGAGAAAAAGCCCGTCCCAGATCACCTGGATTGGGATTTATGGCTGGGACCGAGGCAGCCGCACCCCTATCCGGGCATCCACCGTGGCTGGTACCATCCCTCGGGCTGGCGCAGTTGGTGGGCTTTTGGCAACGGAAGAATTGGAGACATCGGCAGCCACGCCGTCGACCTGGTATTCTGGGCGCTGGACCTGAAATACCCGTTGACGGTTGAAGGGGAAGGACCGGGCCGTCCCGGATTGGAACGCGTGCCGCCCTGGCAGAAAGCTACATGGACGTTTCCGGCGCGAGGAGACAAACCGCCGGTGACGCTGAAATGGGCCCACGGGAATAAGCGTTTTGACGAATTGAAGGGTCTGGATCTGCCTCATGAGTGGCCAGTTGGCATACACTTTGTTGGTACGGACGGGAGGCTGACCATGCAGATCGAAAGGGGGCCCGCTGGGCCGATGAAGTTGTACCCGAAATCCAAGTTTGCCAAATACAAGCCCCCCCCGCGCACGCTGCGTCGATCTCCTGGTGGTGAGTATCGCCAGTGGATACAGGCGGTCAGAAACAACAAACAATCGATGGCCGAAATGCCTTTCAGCTACTCGGGGCCCTTGTGTGAGACGTTGGCGCTGGGGAATGTCGCCTATCGCGTCGGTAAGAAGCTCAAGTGGGATCCGGTGTACATGAAGGCCGTCAATGTTCCCGAGGCCGATAAGTTCATTCAAGGCAGTTACCGCAAGGGATGGGAACTGGACAAACCCAAAATACAAAGAGGAACTCCCTCAAAGGAGACAGGTAGCCCGCCGGAGATCGGCAAACCCGCGGCTCCCGTCTCGAAGCTTGAGAAACTGCTGATACGGATCGATAAAAACGATCTCCCAAAAGCGTACAACGCCAAGAAGCACCAGGAGTACGTCGATCGACGACTAGCCGGGTTGAGCGGCACTCAAACAGCCAGAATTGCGCAACTCTGGGCGGACAAACGGCGAATCCATCCCCAGATGACCAACAGGGGCAAGTCGTTCGTCAGGATCATGGAGTACGTGGCGAAGAACGAAAAGTGATCGGCCTGGAAGATGGTATGGAAGGGAAAGACTATAAAACCAGCAACGACAAATAGAATCCGCGGCGTTCGCCTGGCCGTTCTTCTGGCAGTTGGGCTCTGCTGTTTCGCGCAGAGCCAAGCCCAGCAGTTCAAGGCTTCGGGCAATACCGATCCCAAACACCAACCCGCCCCGTGGAAACAAGGCGAAGTGGTGGTGACGTTCGACACCATGCCCACCAGGGTGAGCTTTGACCTTCCCGGGCATATCAAGTTGATTAGTGAAAACGGTATTCCCTACACCAATGGCGCCACAGAAACTTACATCAAATCTGAAGGCTTTCACGAAGGGGCCTCCTACGAATCATGGAACGATAAGAACAACAAATACTCGCGTATGTGGATCGAGAGCCAAAACGATGCACGTATCGTCGTGCGGCACCGTTGCGCCCTGATCAAGGGAGATAAGATCTGCCATCAGGACAAACCCAAGGTCGCCCCCTATGGTCCGGGGAACTGGACGGACGAATGG
Source organism: uncultured Planctomycetaceae bacterium (assembly GCA_964607575.1). Taxonomy (GTDB): domain Bacteria; phylum Planctomycetota; class Phycisphaerae; order SM23-33; family SM23-33; genus BS750m-G57. The sequence continues at coordinate 11,787 of CAZSLS010000055.1, forward strand.
TACATCTTCCATCCGGACGGAACGCATACACGTCGGGTGAAGATATGGAGTGCGGTCGCCGGAGAGTCAGGCCGTCATGGCGCCAAGTACCCTTATGAACTCGAAGGCATGTACCTGTGGTGGGGAAGTCCATGCAAAGGCAAGACCGCAAGCGACCATCTGGAAGATGGAGCCATCACGCTTATCAAGATGAACGGCGCCCACAAGACGATCAACCTCAACCCGTATCCCCTGAAGAAGAACGAATATCAGAAGATGTCGGGTGTCTATGGCGAGTTCAGTAACGCCAACATCCATGTAATCAATACAAAGTCGAAGTACCGCCCATGGCGTATGGGACGCTGGTCCAAGACCCTCTCGGTGACTCCCTATGTACCCGTACACAAGCAGGTCCAGCTTGTACCATGTTTCCCCGAGGCTACGACTGAAGAAAGCGGTTATTCTGTGGCTGGGCTGGGCCAGATGAACTGGGGAGGATTCTGGAAGCGTACGGACACGACGATCAGTGAGATCTGGCTGAACGGGTTCACGACGAGCAGAGAACCTGCAAAAGAACTGGCGGCCCTGGCGAGATCCTGGCAGCAGGCGCCCAAGATGACGGCGGCGGGAGGCAGTGGTGTTGCGGCCCGCGGCTACAGTATCGGTGATCTAGCCTACCTTATTGACGCAACGAACCCGGGACGGGCCAAGGAGATCCAAGGTGTAATCTCCGCCTCGGAGAAATCTCCCCTGATCAACCCTGCTTTCCTGATCAACAACTGGGGCAAGGCCGTGGCGGAATTGGAGATCAAAGGCAAGGCAATCCCACGCGGCAAGGACTTTCGAACAGGCTACTACAAGACTCTGGCTCTCGAGGATGGACGAAAATGGACGGATGTATTGGTGGTTTGGGCACGGGTGAACTTCAGCAAGCCCGTGCAGTTCAAGATCCGATCCAAGGGATACGCCTTCTCCGGGGCCGCCGCACTTGCCGCCGTTGAGAAGCTCGTCGCCGACAAGCAGTACATCAAAGCGGCCGCGCAACTCCGCCGGCTGGCAGCCAGCCAGCGCGACCGAGGAGTCGGCAAACAGGCGGTCGAGCGTCTTGAGGTCCTGCTGGCCGATCCGGTGATCGGTCGACTGCTCATCGACGCCGAGGCCAACGCTCTGGAGACCCGTGGCGCTGCCGCAGAGAGCAAGAGAGACTACCCCCTTGCCATCAAGCTCTACGAGCAATACGTTCGACAGTTCCCCAAGGCCAGACAACTCAAAGAAGTCAAAGCCCACCTTGCTTCACTGAAGTCCGACAAGACAATCCAGGCCGCGGTGCGGAACAGCCAGGCGGCCGTGGAGTGCAAGCGGTGGCAGGCCCTGGCCGACAGCTATGCCGCTTCCGGCCTGGCCGACAAGGCCAAGCAGCAGCTCACGAAGATCATCGAGAAGTACGGCGACACAGCCTGGGCTGCCAAGGCCCGCGTGAAACTGGCCGAGATCGACGGAAAGTGATGCCGGCGCACAGGGCGGTCTATGAAAGGCGCGAGATATGAGAACCCATCGAATGAACCACACGGATGCTAGTGGGAGCATGCGGCAAGGCGTGCTGAGTTTGCTCGTCGTCGCGTTGGCGCTGGCCTCACCACTGCTGGGCGCCGAACTGCCCCCGGAAACGCCGCTTTGGGATAAGCCGCCGCAGAAAGCCGATGTCAAAGAGAAGGTCCGATCTTACAAGACGCCCGGATCGCCGACCGGAATGAATCGCGCGTTCAGTTCGGTCTCGACGCCGACCTACAGCATCCATCGACCTGTAAAGCCCAATGGCGTTGGTCTGGTGATCTGCCCGGGCGGGGGATTCCGCGACATCTGGATCGATCGCGAAGGGCACGATCTGGCGATCTGGTTGAAGAAGTATGGCGTAACTTCGCTCGTCCTGAAGTACCGCACGCGCCCTGCCGATCTGGGCAAGCCCAACGCCTGGAACAACTATCAGCGCGCCGTCCGGACCGACGCCAGACAGGCGATCCGTATTCTCAGAACGGGAGCATCAAAACTCGGTCTGAAGACCGACAAGATTGGAATATGCGGTTTCTCGGCCGGCGGTCATCTTGCCCTGAATGCCGCGCTGCACGCCGAGCCCAAGCTGGCGAAGAATGAAGTCAGCGGGATGCCCGACTTCGCCGGACTGTTCTATCCGGGGATTCCCAAGGACGCCGCCGAGACGCTGGCCGGCCGCAAGGCATCGGACGTCTGCCCGATGTTCATAATCAACGCGCGAATCGACCGCCTGACACCCGCCGAAAAGTGCGTCGATTTCTACGCAAAACTGCTCAAAGCCGGAGTCAACGCCGAACTCCACGTCTTCGGCAAGGGCTCGCACGGATTCGGCATGGGCGCCGGGCCCGGAAAATCCAAAGCGCTCTGGACAACCAGTTTTATCGCCTGGCTCAGTGATTCAGGCATGATCTCCAACTAAGGATTCAAATATGAACTACAGCAAGACACGAGTGATATCAATGTTGTTTCTGTCGTTGGTAATGCTGGTCCCGGCCGCCCCCGGCGCCGAAGGCGGATGGGCGCAGATCGGCCTCGATGATTGTTATAACAGCGCCGAGTGGATAAAGGCCGGCGCCGCCGCGCTCGATCCGTCCAACCCCAGACGTCTGGTCGCCAAAGACGGTTCGGGCGTGCTGATCAACGGTAAAGTCGGCAAGACCAAAAGCCTCGTCACGAAACGCCGCGATTATCGCGACATTGAACTTCACGTCGAGTTCATGGTAGCCAAAGGCTCGAACTCAGGGATAATCTTTCACGGGAACCATGAGATACAGATCCTCGACAGCGCACACGTGAAAGAGCCCACCGGCGGGCATTGCGGCGGGATTTATCCCCGTGCCGCGATGAAACCGAAATACCACCACATCGACAAGGGCTCGCCGCCCAGAGTCAACGCCGCAAAGAAACCCGGCGTGTGGCAGAGCTATGACATTATCTTCCAAGCCGCCCGATTCGACAAAGCGGGCAAGAAAACCGCCAACGCCAAGTTCGTAAAGGTTGTACACAACGGAATCCTCATCCAGAAAAACTTCGAAGTTCCGTACGCCTGCGGACCGAACTGGGATCGCAAGCAGTATCCCCAGGGCCCGATCATCATCCAGGGCGACTACGGCCCGATAGCGATCCGCAACGTCCGCATACGCGACTGGAAGTCCGGCACGGCGGCGAAATCCGGAGCTGCTCCTACAGGCTTTACCGCCCTGTTCAACGGAAAGGATTTCACCGGCTGGCGAATGAATCCGAAGGTCAAGAAGATGTGGTCGATCGAAAACGGCGTGCTGAAGTCGCACGGACTGCTTACCCAATGGGGCGCCGATCTTGCAACCGAGCAGGAGTACAAGGACTTCGTGCTGCTGTTTGATTACCGGATGCCCACGTGGTCCGACAGCGGGATCAACTTCCGCAGCCTGATCCCGAAGCTGAAGAACTTCGGGCGGACCGCCCAGTTGAACCTCGGAACCGGAAAACGCATGGGCCAACTCGACAGCCTGAATCTCATGTCGAAGGAGATGAAGAAGCAGCTCGGCATAAAGAAAACAGACATGCCGAATATCAAGCCGGTTAATCCCAAGATTGGAGATTGGCACACCGTTAAGATGACTCTGGTGGGCAGGACGCTGACCGCCGAGTTGGACGGCAAGACGCTCATCGACAAGTTTGAGTATCCCAAAAACCTCCTGGCCACCGGCCCGGCGCCGATCAGCCTCCAGAAGCATCGCTTCCTGGAATATGGCAATCCGAAAAAGAAGAACCCCTGCCCGATAGAATTCCGCAACATTTTTATCAAAGAGCTTAATAAGTCCAAGGCGCCCAAACATGCGAAGCTGAACGTCCCGCCCAAGGGATTCACCGCCTTGTTCAACGGGAAGGATTTCACCAACTGGAACGCGCACCCGAAGGTCAGGGAGTTCTGGTCGATTGAAAACGGTGTTCTCAAATCCCCGGGCCTGCTGAAGAAATGGGGCGCCGGCCTGCAGACAAAGAAGCACTATCGCGATTTTGTGCTGATGGCCGAATTCCGCATGCCGACGATCTCCGACAGCGGAATCAGTTTCCGCAGACTGATCCCGGAGATTCCGGGCTTCGGAACCCAAGAGCAGTTCAACCTGAGATCCAAGGGTGGAATGGGCCATCTGGAGAGCTACTACTTCCTGCCCAAACCGACGGCGAAGAAGCATGGTCTGAAGGAAAGCACCAAACCGCACGTCAGGCACATCGACCCCAAAGTTGGAGTGTGGCACAAGGTGAAGATCACGATGAAAGGACGAACCATCACCACCGAGTACGATGGCGAGGTCCTCCTGGACAAATTCAAGTACCACGACTGGATGCTGAACATGGAGTCCGCTCCGATCAGGTTCCAGAAGCACATTTTCGTAGACGGCGACAATCTTGGTAAGATGAATCCATGCCCGATAGAGTACCGAAACATCTTTATCAAAGAGCTCAAGTGAGAGGAATGCTCATATGAAGACAATCATTCTAGCGGCGCTTGGATTGCTCGCTGCGCTGCCATCGGGCGCAACCGCTCAGGAAGGCAAGGCTATCCTTGGCGCTTCAGGCGTAAAAGGCGGGCTGGTTGTTGTCATCGGCTGCGGTAGGGCGGAACTGCCTGCGGAACTGCGGGCGGGAGATTCGTACCTGGTACGCGCCCTGGACAGCGATCCTGCAAAGGTCGCGATCGCCAGAAAGTATTTGGCGAAAAAGGGGCTCTACGGCCCGATCGCCGCGGCGCGATTGACTGGTTCGCAACTGCCTTACGTGGACTCTCTCGTTAACTTGATTGTAGTCGCCAGCGACACGCCGGAGATTCCCAGGGAAGAAATGATGCGGGCCCTCGCCCCCCTGGGAGTCATCGCGGATATTCGGAAGGGGAAAGTCGAAATCACCCGAAAGCCCTGGCCTGAGAATCTGGACGAGTGGACCCACTATCTCCACAACGCCACGAACAACGCCGTCTCCGGCGACACGACGGTCGGTCCGCCGCGGGGCCTGCGTTGGACCTGCGGTCCGAAATACGCCCGCAGCCACGAACACATCGCCAGCGTCAGCGCGATGGTGACCGCCGCCGGCCGCATGTTCTACATCATCGACGAGGGACCCATCAGTTCGGTCTACATGCCGCCCAAGTGGAAACTTGTCGCCCGCGACGCATTCAGCGGCGTGCTGCTGTGGAAGAAACCGATAGCCGACTGGGAATCACACCTGCGAGGATTCCGCAGCGGTCCGCCGGAAATCGGACGCGCTCTGGTCGTGCGCGGTGAGAAGGTCTACGTTGCGCTGGGTTACGCAAAGCCCGTGGCCGTTCTGGGCGCGGCAACGGGAAAAGAATTGGCGAGCCTTCGGGGAACCGGCGGGACCCGCGAATTGCTCCTGGCGGGCAAGCGCCTTTACGTTCTCGCCGACGACATGACGCGCCAGGAGTACGGTCGGCGAAAAAAATGGATCGACGGGACCGTCCCGAAACTGGAAATAATATGGCGCTTCCCGCGCACGCCGATCAGGATGTACGGAACCCAGCGGGTAGTCGCGATAAACACCGACAGTGGCGAGCTGATCTGGAAGCGCCAGTTCAAAGAGCCCGGCGAAATAATGCCCACGACTCTGGCCGTCAACGCCGGGAAGGTTTGCCTCCAAACGGTCTCGCACGTGGTCTGTCTCGATGCGGCCAGAGGCAAGGAATTGTGGCGTACCCGTCGCCCGGTCGCCACTAGCCGGTGGTCCTGGTCAACGCCTTCCCTGGTCGTCCGCGGCGGGGTCGTGCTGACTATCGACCGCATGGCGATGGACAATGCGGGTAAGTCCCCGCCTGCCAAAGGCAGCAAGTGGAAGATCACCAGCGGCGGGTTTGAGACCAGAGTGGACGCCGAGCTGATCGCATTTTCCCTGGCCGCTGGGAAGGAGCTTTGGCGGGCGCCCTACATGGAGAATTACAACGTCCCGCAGGACATCTTCGTGATCAACGATGTGGTGTGGGTGGGCAACCTCCGCCGCGGCGTCGACACCGGCTTCACACAGGGGCGAAACCTGAAGACCGGGAAGGTCACCGCCACCATCCCTCCCCAGAAAGGATGGGGGCACCATCGATGCTACCGGAACAAGGCGACCGTGCGGTGGATTATCATGGGCCGCGGCGGAATGCAGTTCGTAGACCCCAAGGGAGGGACCAACAGGAACGTCGGGTGGGCGCGCGGCGGGTGCCAATACGGCGTGATGCCTGCAAACGGGCTCATCTACACCCCGCAGCATTCGTGTGCGTGCAGCCCCGAATCACTTCTGGCCGGACTCAACGCTCTGAGCCCGCAGTCCAGCGCACAGAAAGGCCCGCTACCGCTCGAGAAGGGTCCGGTGTTTGGCGAAGTTTCGGATCTCAAATCGGGCCCGGCGAGGAACCAGTGGCCGACATATCGCAGGGACGCTCGCCGGAGCGGTTACCAGGATCTGGCGGCTCCGAGCGAACCAGGCGTCGCGTGGACAACGAAGCTCGGCGCCCCGGTAACCGCCCCGGTGTCGACCGGCGGGATGGTGTTTGTGGCTGAAACCGAGCGCCACAACCTCTGCACCCTGTCGGCTGCTAATGGGAAGCGGGTCTGGACGTTCACCGCTGACGGACGGATCGACTCGCCGCCGACTATCTCCGGCGGACTGTGTCTGTTCGGAACTAGAAACGGTGCGGTCTACTGTTTGCGAACTTCAGACGGGGCGCTGGTCTGGCGATTCGGAGTATCGCCTCGGGACAGGCGAATATTCTCTTACGGACAGATCGAGTCGGTCTGGCCGGTGCATGGATCGGTGCTGGTCGACTCGGGAAAAGTTTACTTCGCCGCCGGGAGATCCTCGTCCAGCGACGGCGGAATACGCCTTTACGCACTTGAGTTGAAGACCGGAAAGGTGTTGAGCAAGACTGATGTAGCCACTGGCGGCGGCCGCGGCCGGGCCGATAGAATCTCGCGACGAGTGCTTCCGGACATCCTCTCATTACAGAACGGAGCGATATGGATGCGCGGAATGGGGCTCGACAAGAATCTCCGCTCGGTCAAGGATGCGGTCCACCTGTTCGCCCCGCGCGGGTTCCTGGACGACACGTGGTGGCATAGGACGTATTGGGTGTACGGTACGAAGATAGGGGGCGGCTACACGCGCTGGCCGGATGTGGGCAACGCCGTACCGGCCGGTCGCCTGCTGACGTTTGACGGCGGGAAGCTGATCTACGGATACGGGCGGATGGCCTATCGCATGGGTGGCGGACACGTCCGGGCGGACATGACAAAAGGCTACAAACTGTTCGCCGAGGTTCTGGATCCCGCGACGGCGACGAAGAAACGCCGAATCAAATGGACCGCGCAACTGCCCTTCGTAGCCAGGTCGGTGGTGCTGACCCGCGATGCGTTGTTGGTCGCGGGCGGAAGGTCGCCCACCGAAACCGCCGGGAGTCACGGTCCGGGCAACTTCCGGATCGCTTCGCGCGAAGACGGGGCGAAAATATCCGCATGCGCGCTTCCCGCCGGGCCGGTGCTGGACGGTATGGCCTTGACCGATGCGGGCGTCTTCATCTCCACAATAAACGGGACCGTCGTCTGCCTTCGTGCGAAGAAATAACGATCCGCCGAGGCACGGAGGCCGGCTGTCGTCTGTGTCCTGGTCCTTGTCGTGGAAGAAAACTGGGAAATTCAAATTGTTGAATATCCCCCGGGGCGGTTCGTTTGGTATTATATATGCTTTGGAACTGTCCTGACAGGAATAGGAGAGCTTGCCATGCGTAGAGCTACGGTTGTCCTGATTGGTTGTGCATTGGTTGCGTTTGTCAGCCCGTCGAGCGTTTTGGGCGAAGGCGCCATGCGGATAGACGAACTGAAGGAACTCGTAGAGGTGATCGAAGCCGAGGCCGAAGCGTGGTCCAATTCGAAACGCCTCACGGGCAGGGTCAAGCACCAGCTTCGAAATGTCTGGTACGACAAGGGCTCAATTAATCCTCTGCGGACCGTTCTGGAAGAAGAGCGGAAGAGTCCGATCGGTCTTTTCGTGGCCAACAGGCTCCTTTCGCCGATGATCTACGCCAAGCCTTCGGTAATCGCCGAGGCAATGGGCATGATTCATTCCGTCTCGGAGCGCCTGGCAAAGTACAAGACCCTCCCGACTTACAACGAAGAAGAACTCAAAGGGCTCCAGCTTGCCGACGATGCCCCAAAGGATCGCAGGAAGGTAGTCGAGAAACGCCGCGCCGAGAAACAGAAGAAGGAATTGGAAGTCAAGAAGCACAACGAGCAGGCGCGAGCACTTCGCGCCGTGGTGTACCGCCTGATGATCCGAGCCAGGACCTCGGAAGAAGACACCCGCCTCCTCAAGGCGCTGGTGGCTTCGGAGAAGAACGGAGACTGGATGTACGCCGACATCCTCGAAGCCATCCGATCCCAGGCCCGGAAGATGAAGAAGGACCGCGCAGAGGTCATCTACAATGCGCTCCGGTCATTCTGGAACGACCTCCGGGCCGCCGGCGGTGCCCGCAGAAACTACACCGATCAAGGTTCGGTCAAGATCGTGCCACTGGCCAACAGCCAATACACCACGCACCCCGATATCGCCAAGAATCGCACGTTGACCGTGATAAACCAAGTGGCTACAGCGGCAAGGACGCCCGCCTTGAAAGATCCAAAGAATACCAAAAAACCCAGGAAGAGGTCTTCGACAAAAAAGACCAGGAAGACTAGAACCCGCAGGACCAGACAGTGACGCCTCAGGGCGGCGCCGATACGCTCGGATTCGTCATGGAACCTCAATTGCCCAAGACTCGCCTGATCTGCACGCTGACGGCGACCACCATCGAAGCGATGGCGGACCAGATGCTCCAGGCCGCCGCCACCGGGTGCGATACCGTCGAGTGTCGTCTCGACTACCTGAGCCCGCCTCCCAGCCCCGCCGACATTGCCGCGTTCCTCGACGGACCTCCTCTCGATGTGATTGCCACCTGTCGTCCCGTTCGGGAAGGCGGGAAGTTTGACGGTTCCGAAACCGACCGGCTCGCGATACTGCAAGCCGCCGCGGCCACAGGGGCGAGCTACATAGATGTCGAAGCTGACGTGCCCCCCGACGAGCGTCCTGACGGGATCGTCATATCGAGCCGCCATGACTTCGAGACCTGCCCCGACGATCTGGCCGATCTCGCCGCGGGGCTTGACAATTCAGACGCCGCGGTCAACAAGATCGCCTTCGCCGCCGCCCGCCCGTCAGAGGCGCTGCGGGCGTTCGATGTGATTCGGGATTCACGCAAGCCCACGATCGCACTGGCGATGGGGCCCGCGGGTCTTACCAGCCGCATCCTGGCCGGTAAGTTCGGTGCATTTGGGACGTTTGCATCTCTGGCCGACGGATTGGAATCGGCGCCCGGCCAGCCGACAGTCGCCGCGCTCCGCGACCTTTATCGCTGGGACGCCATCGACGCCGACACCGAAATCTACGGTGTGATCGGATGCCCGGTGGGTCATTCGATGAGCCCGGCCATACACAACGCCGCTTTCGGCGCCACCGGGATCAACGGTGTATACGTGCCATTGTTGATTGAGCCCGGGAGCGAGAACTTCAATGATTTTCTGGATGCCGTGCTGGCCCGCCCGTGGCTTAACTGGCGGGGCCTGAGCGTTACGATCCCTCACAAGCACAATGCGTGTGAGTTCGTCGGCGCGGAAAACTGCGACCCGCTGGCCGTTCGGATCGGGGCGGTCAACACCATCACGATATCGCCCCAGGGCGAGGTCCGCGGCGACAATACCGACTACGCAGCCGCTATCGACGCGCTGTGCGACGCGATGGGAATTGCCCGCGAAGATCTGTCCGGCAGGGAAGTCGCGGTCCTCGGCGCCGGTGGCGCCGCCCGCGCGATAGTAGCCGCCCTCGCCCACTACAACGCCCGCACAACAGTATATAACCGCACGGTCGCTCGCGCCGAGGCGCTAGCCGCCGAGTTCGGCGCGTCGGCAGACGGACTCGGCGCCGCCGAATCCATGCAGGCCGAAATCGTCATCAACTGCACGCCGATCGGAATGCATCCTGTAGTCGACGCGTCCCCGCTCGATCGGATCCCCGAATCAGTGAAAGTCGTGTTCGATACGATCTACAATCCCATCCGCACCAAACTACTTGCCGCTGCTGAAGAAGCCCAATGCCTCACCGTCACCGGCCTCGACATGTTCGTAAACCAGGCCGTAGCCCAATTCGGAACATGGACCGCTCAAGAGGCCCCGCGCGACGTAATGCGCCAGGTAGTAATGCAGCACCTCGATGCGTGACCTGCTACTTGAAGTCGGCGATCTTCCGAGCCAGGCTTGCTGCTGTTTCTGCTGAGATGGTGAACACGCCGCGGATCCCGGTGGTTGAGGTGTAGCGGTTCGCAGTTTCCTTGCTGCCCTTGCGCGAGATCGAAATGAGAATCGTTTTCTCGTCCTTTGTGTTGAGTTCCAGGACCAGCCACGCCTTGGACTTCTCCAGACCGAACTTGGCGGTCCCGGCGCTGTCGTGACTGACGAATCGTATCGCCCTGATGCCCTTTATCCGGTCGAGATAGTCTTTCACCGCGGCTTGTTTGACCTGTAGCGCGGGGTCATCGGGGTACTTCCAACCGTCCTCGATCTTCTTCAATACCATGCGGGTAGTACCCGAGGTCAGAGCGATTCCATCGATGGATTGCGGATCGAAATCCAGCACTTGTCTCCGGCGGATTTCCGCGGAGAATTGCTCGTAGAGCTTGCCCGAAAACAACCCCACGCGACCAAGCGGGTCATTTTCCATCCACCCGTAGACCTTTCTGTCCAGTATTGCCATGGTGAACGTATGGGTCTTGCCCGCCGGCTGGCTTGTCGGAGCCCCCTGGGTGCGGACCGCGAACGTCGCATTGACCAACCCGCTGCCCCTGGCGTAGTAGGCTCTGGTCTTCGTTCCGACCGAAACGATCCGTGTGGCCGTCAGATTGTCCAGGCGGTCGAGAATGGAATTAACGTTTTCGATGTCTACCGGTGCGTCCAGCGGTTTTGTCAATCGCCACCGTCCGGCGGTTGAACTCGCCAGCTCAACCGTATCGCCGGGGCGCTTCAGCCCGATTCGGTTGACGTCGGCGCCGTCGGGAAGCTGCCAAAGAACCGCATCGTAGTAGTTCGTCATTGAGGTCAGGAAAACCACGACTTCCGAAGCTTTGACCTCCGCGACGCGGTCGGCGCTCGATGATCTGACAAACGCCACCGCTCTGGCGGGGCTGTCGGCGCCGATTTCCAGCGTGATCGGTTTGTCGGTTCCGGTTGACAGCAGGCGGATCGTGCCTCTGGGCTGTCCGAAGCCGAAACGGCTTTCGGAAGCCTTTTCCTTGGAGAATACCACGGCTTTCAGCGCCGCCAGCCTGCGTAGAAGCAGTTGTACGCGTTGCTGGTTGGCGGCGGCGTTGGTCGGCGCGGTGATATTCCACTTTTTCCCGTCGCTCTTAGCCAGCGTCATCGACTTGGACTCCAGGGTCAGTTCGATCCCGGTCACCGCATCGGCGGTAATTGGCAGGACTGTCTTGTCCCTGAGTTTCAGCGTGCTCGGCTCGAGGGCGCCGAGGATCGAGACCGGAAGGGTGAAGACCGTTGGGCGGTCTGTGAGTTTTGCATAGACACCTTTCGCCCCGGCCCCGCTGGTTTCAATGCCCAGAGTTATCGTACGGGTCTCTGGATTCCTGGCGTTTCGAGCCAGGAACACGACAGTGACCGCCAGGCGTTCGCTGCCGGGGGCCAGACCGTAAGGCGCCAAGTCCTTCGGGTTGTCGTCGACGAACTGCTGAGCGTCTATTCCGGCAAAATGGCTGAGGAACGCCTTCGTTTCCTTCTTGTCGGCTGGAAATTCTCCTTTATCGCCCGCGCCGGATTTGATGATCCACTCGTCCTGCAGTGCGCGGTGAAGGCTGTAGGCTTCACTTCCGGCGATCCGCACGGACATTATCGTTTCGGGCGGAATCGCTAGAACCTTCGCGCCGCGGTAGTAACTCAACGGACGAGACATTGCGACCGCCAGGTTACCCTTGGCTACGCAGATTCGTTTATCCCCGGAGATGCGAACGTATGTCCTGGCCCGTCCGCTCAGTGGAACGTGGAGGCCGACTTCCAGGCGGTAAGTCTGCTGCCTGTCGTCGGTGAGCGTTACCGTCCATCGTGGAGAGTCCAGACCCGTAACGGATGCGTCGGGGGCGTCTGAGTCCGTGGGCTCATGTCGCTGGACGCACTCGATCGAAGCTAGCATCTTGACAAACTTTCGGATGCTTTCTTCGAGTTCCGCCGCTTCTACCGGTTCGACGATCCGCCAGAGTCCGGTATCGGCCCGAAACTTCATTTGCCCGCCTGTCTGTGAGGTTACCGTCACTTCAACGGGTTCGCCCAGCTTCTCGCCGAACAGCGCCTGGACATTTTCGGGTGTTGGATCGGGGTCTGGAGACATCAAGATCCCCGCGCGCCGTATTGCCACGTAGGTGATGCAGGCCATCAGTGCGACTATGAGAAAAACGGTTGTTTTGGACTTCATCGTCGTCTTCTTATCAGCATGACGCCGCCGCCGGCAGCGAGTACCAGCAGTGGTAGGGCGATTGTGCAGGCGACCATCAACAGGCTCCTGGTCTGCGGTTCGACATCTATAGGTTTCGATACAGCCGGTCCGGTAGCGATACGCCCCTGGAGCCCGCCGAGCCAATAAACACTGTTTACTACGAGACCGATATTCATCGCGGGCGGATCGGTCATATCGGTTGTTCTGTTTTGGGCGTGTACTTCCACGTCGGCGCCCACGTATGAGTCCACCAGCGACGCTCCGACGCCTAGGACCACGATGCTGTTGGGTTCTTCTCCTGCGGCGGAATCGCCTTCTCGCGTGGCGGTTACCGCCAGGTCGAAGGGGGATTTGATGTCGGGATTGTCTTTCGCGGTGAAGTCCGGGCGTATGAAGCTGCCCTCGCTGGTGCGATACTGTGTTTGTAGTTCGAAGAAGCGGCTCGTTGCCCAGGTTGTGGTCTGGTCGGCGGGTACGGTCAGGAGATTGGTTACCGTCAATCCGGGGCGGGGCGGCGGATCGATCCGGGCTATCGGGCACGTCAACAACGCCCTCCACAGAAGCCTCTGGCCTTTGAGCCCCTTACCGATAATATGCGCCGAGAAATTGCTCTGGGGCATCGACCTGTTTCGCAGTTTGTCGAACTTGAATCGCGTGGGATCCACCGAGTCGCGGACGGCGGGTATCGTGACGAAATCGCTCATCACCGAAACACCCCACTTACCTGCCAGATACTCCGTTACTTCCCTGTCGTGAGGGGTCGTGCCCGACGACTTGATCTGCGGTTCGGTCAGGAATATCGCGGGTGTTCCCTTGTCGATTTCATGTTTGAGATTCACCATTTTTGCCCCGGCGATCTTGGCCTGTTTGCGCGACGGCAGGACTATGAGTATCACGTTGTCCGGGACGGGCATGGTCGTGGGAGTCTTGAAAACTTCGGTCAATGGCTTGGTGAGTTCCCAGTCGCGGACATCGAAGTTGGCGTCTTGGAGCCCGGTCTTCAGGACCTTGTAATTCGTGGTCGCCCTGGCGAATACCTGGTTCTTCTTGATCATCTCCGCGGTGGGCAAGGGCTGGACGTAGGCGAATACGACCGTTGCGAAAGGTTCGTTCGTCATCGAGCAGATGCGCGACGCAATGGCCGAATCACCGTTGAACACCCTTCGGGGCTTCCCCTGGGAGTCCGTTCGCATGCTGAGAGGCCAGACCTTGTCGAATCCGACCACTTCGGTCTTGTCGCCGGCTTCCACTATTACGATGTTATCGTCGGCGAGTTGTTTTGTGAGAGAGGTCGCTTTCAATTCAGGTAGATCGCCCGCCTGTTTGACCAGGGCCTTCACATCGGTGATGAGCTGCTGGAACAGTTTTTCGCTCGACGCATCCTGAATGACCCTCCGGGATTCTGCATCGGGAGCGACCAGTATGCCAAGAGCCTTCTCCGTTGCAATTTGGGCCAGGCTCGATTCCAGTTGCATCGTCGCCAACTGTTGTCGCAGATTGAGGACCTCTTTGGCCTTCAGTTTCGCCGCTGTAATCTGACAGACTCGGGCCTTGTTGCGGATGTCGTTGGATGTTTGTGCGAAGAACCAGTTGAGGACAATCTTCTTGTTTCCGGACTTTGTCGCCCAGTTTGAAGAATTTCCAAGCAGTGTGGCTGCGACGGGGTCCTGACCTGCCAGATTTTGAAGGGCCATGGCCGCTTTGTAGGCGCTATCGGACGCCTTTACCGCCGCTTGGATAAACGCCTTGATCACCGCTGCGGGGTCCGCCGGGGCGGGGTCTGAAGTCTTGCCCAGAACTGCGACCATTTCACCGATGCTGCGGACGCTGAGGGCGACGGCTTCAAGGGCGCGCTTGCGGTTTTTAACGGCACCCTGATGTACCTTTTCGAGTGCAGACAGTGTTGTCCGGTAGCTCTCCAGGGTATTCAGGGTAGACTCTAGCATCGTCCTTGCCGGATCGACCATCGCCTTGTAATTGCGTATTGACTCGTGGTCCAACTCTGAGCGGAGCATGATTCGCACTCTGTCGAAACCTCCGGCCAGATTTCCCATATGAACAGCAAGAGGCGCTGGAATCGGCCACTGGGACAGGTAGCCCTTCTCGCCCAGACCCTGCCAGATGTGCTGCTCGGCCTTGAGTTGTTCGGCGAGGCGCCCGGCGGCGGCATGGAAATCGCGGATGAACTTTTCGTGAGGCGCGCCGTGAGTCTCGCGCTGCTTGGTGCCCAGGCGGGCGTCTTCGGATTTGCGCTCGGCAGGCGTGGTGATTCTGGAGATCTCGATAGTCTTACCGAGCCTTCGGGCCTCTATGCTGAGGTCCTCGAGCAGTTCCCATACGCGCGGGCGAAAGTCGCTGCCCTTCTTGCCATCGGCTGTGCCTGTGTATACGCAGGTCAGACCGACGGGCTCCTGGAGGTCGGCGAGTATCTTCTCTGTCCGTTCGCTGATGGAATACCGCCCGAGCGATTCGGTCGACCCGCGGTAGAAATCTCTCTGGGATATCACGTTCACGACAGCGGCCAGCGCAATTGCCGCAGCTACCGCGAGGCTCACGACGGAGGCATATCTCAGTCGCGACCGGGTCGCGGCGATCAGTATCCCCGCCATCAATGCTCCGACGATGAACACGCCGATCACAAGCGCCGGCGCCCCAACCCCGCCCAGCGCCGCCACCGCGGTCGTCCGCCACCATTCAGTCCACACCAATGCCGCCGTGCCGATGAGTATCGCCGAGGCGGTTACCCCCAACCAGAGAATCAGCATGGCCCGCTGTGCCCATATCTGCTGTTGCATGAGGCATATTCCGCAGATACCGATTCCCGCCGCCAATACCAGCGAAACAGCAGACCACACCAACAATGCGGATAAATGTCCTCCGCCGTCGGGCATACCGGCCGTAAGCAGTGCGATAACTACCACCGCCATCACCAGCGAGACCCCGCCGGCGAGCATCGTCCAGCCCCGGTGTAGCATCTCGTCGGATTCTGAGTTCAGTTTTACTTCCATCGTCTCGACTCCAGCATCTTGACGCTGAGGAACAGGAACAACGCCGTGGTGCTTAAGAAGAACACCGCGCCGCGGCTGTCGAACATCCCGCGCGCGAAATCTTTGAAGTACGTCATCGCATTTAGCCTTGCGGCAAGGTGGCTCCAGAGCCCCGGGGCATGAAGGGTCAGCAACTGCATTAGAATCGCAAATACCGACAGGATCGCGACGCTCAGTATCGCAGCGACCGATTGATGCGTCGTAAGCGTGGAAGTAAACAGGCCCACCGCCAGATATGCCGCCCCCAGCAACACCATTCCGCAGTAGCCCATAACCGCCACGCCCGGATCGGGGCGACCGTATATCGCGATCAGCCACATGTACAGGCCCGTACACGCCAGCAGGAGCATGTAGAATACCAGCACGCCGAGAAACTTGCCCAGAATCACCTGCGTGTCGGTAACCGGCGCGGTCACAAGCGTCTCGAACGTACCGGTGCGGAACTCCTCGCTCACCAGGCGCATCGTCAGCAGGGGCGTGGCGAAGACCATGATGTAGGCCATCGTCTCGAACAGTGGGCGAAGCGTTGCGGGCTGCCCGGAACGAAAGATCGCGTGGAAGAACCAGATACTCGACGCCATCAGAAACAGCGCACCGATCACGTAGGCCACCGGGGAGTAGAAATACCCCGATATCTCACGACGGGCCAGGATCAGTGTCTTTCGCACGCGGTTGTCCTCTATCGCCGTCAGGTCAAATCGATCGGGCGATCGGCGGCTTCGATGTTCTGTTCGTAGGTTATGTGGACGAAGAAGTCTTCCAGGGAGCCCGCTTCATCCCTCAATTCACGGATCGACCAGCCCTTGCTGCTTGCCAGGTTCGCTATGTCCGTGCGGTGGTCGGTGCTGTCTTTGTCGTGGATCGTTACGTGCTGCCATTTGCCTATCGATTTGATCCGGACATCCTGCACGTCGGGAAGGCCTTTGACGGCCTGGAACACTTCTTCGCGGTCGCCTTTGATTTCGGCGACTATTCTGGACGGTCCGATCACGCTTTTGCGAAGTTCATCGGCTGTTCCGGATGCGGCGATCTTCCCGCCGGCGATTACTATGAGCCGGTCGCAGGTCTGTTCGACCTCCGCCAGGATATGGCTGGAGAGAATAATTGTGTGCGTTCCTCCCAGCTTCAGGATCAGCTCTCGCATAGAACGTATCTGGGTCGGATCCAGACCGCTGGTCGGTTCGTCGAGTATCAGCACCGGCGGTGAATGCAGAATCGCATCGGCCAGCGCCACCCGCTGCCTGTATCCTCGCGACAGTTCGCCCATGTTGCGTCTCAGCATGTTTTCCGGTTCGGAGAGGCGGCAGAGTACTGCCACTCGAGCGATGGCGGACTTCTGCTGACGGCGCGGTATCTCGCGCAAGGCGGCGCGGAACTTCAGGAACTCGTATACCTTCATTTCGGGATACAGGCCCGGGGCTTCGGGCATGTAACCGATATTGCGCCGGACGTCCAGCGATTGGGTCAGCACGTCGTATCCGGCGATGGTCGCCTGCCCGCTCGTCGCCGGGTGGTAGCACGTCAGTATCTTCAGCGTGGTGGTCTTGCCCGCACCGTTGGGGCCGAGGAATCCCACGACACTGCCCTTGTCCACGTGGAAGGAAATTCCGTCGACGGCTGTTACGCGTCCGTATTTCTTTGTGAGGTTTCTAACTTCAATCATGCCCAGTATGCCTCGGGCCAAGGCCTGCCGCGCCAATCCGCGACATGGTCGTGGGTATGATATGTCACCGCGAAACGCCGCGATTGTCAAGATGATTCAGGCGGATAAAAGGGGACAGGCGCAATCCTGTTCGACCGTTCGTATTGCATTGTTGGTGTTTTCTCATGGGAGTCGCGCATGCGACCAGCATGAATCCCGCCCTGGGCATCGGCGTGCCATGAGCCTGGTGAAGACCTCAACGATCACCAACGTTTTACGATCCCCTGAAAGCGATCAGTCTATTGTCGCGAGGGCTTCGTTCCACGGCAGGTTGTATCCGCATTCTCCCAGGAAGCTGCGCATGATGGCGTAGCCTTCGGGAAAGGTGAATCGAAACTTCTCGGCATTGGCGGTCAGGTACCCGAACCACTTCTCCACGTCCGTGCCGAAATCCTGTCTGGTCATGCGTCTGAGATACTTGTATCCTTCGAGCTTGTGTCTGGCGATCTCTTCGTCAGTAGGATTTTCGATTCGCTCCATAAAGTTAGCCGCCAATCCCGCAAGCTTCATCAGACCAAGTTGCGCCGGAACGACCTTGCCCAATCCCTTTACGTTCACGACCTTCTTAATGTAGGTTCTCCCCACGATCCACATGAGACCCCCAACGACCATCCCTATCAGCCCGGCGGTTTTCAGCCAATCGCTAATCGCCGCCAAGGCCCCTGAAAAAGACGGCTCTGCGTTGGGAGGCCCTGCGGCAAGGGCGATTG
This sequence comes from uncultured Planctomycetaceae bacterium, assembly GCA_964607575.1. Taxonomy (GTDB): domain Bacteria; phylum Planctomycetota; class Phycisphaerae; order SM23-33; family SM23-33; genus BS750m-G57. The sequence continues at coordinate 29,834 of CAZSLS010000055.1, forward strand.
TGGGTACGCCCGCAAGAAACAAGACAAACAGAATCATTCGAATCGATCGTTTCATCACAACATATCCTTTCTTCCGGGATTTCCCGGATGGCGTTCCGATCGGGACACAATACTCAATTATGCCTCACGCTTGCATGAAACCCAATGATTAAGTATTGGGTTCCTTGATCCCGGTGAGATTCTTGACACTCCCGTCGATGGGCGACAAGAAGCTCATCGGCATGCTGCCCCTGGGGAAATGCGAGAGGATCAGTCCTCCAGCGCTGTAACCGCAGGGAGTTCTCGTCCCATGAGCATTACGAGCATCGCACCGCCACCAGTGCATACGTGGACCCTGGCGGGGGAGAAGCCGACGTCTTTCAGGGCAGCTAGAGTGTCTCCTCCCCCGACCAGCACTTGTGCGTTTGAGTTCTTGATGGCTCGGGCGATAGCAAGGGTTCCCTCCCGGAAACGAGGGTCCTCGAAGTAACCTGCCGGGCCGTTCCAGACAATGGAGCGAGCTTTCTTGAGCAGTTTCCCGATTGCGTTGGTGGTGCGTTGTCCAACATCCAACGCCGACGCCTTTGGCGGGATAACCTCGATATCGTGATTGATGGGCTTTACCTTTACGCGGCGGGGGCTGGCGACTATGGAGTCCATTGGCAGAAGAATATTTGTATCTTTTGTCTCGGGGTCCTCAAGCACGGCCGCACAGTCCTTGACGCTTTGGGCGACGTCAGATTCGGGCGCATCAATTTGCCTGGTATCCGGGTCGATTGTCTTTCCTACCGACAGACCGTTGGCCTTCAAGAAGTAGTACGCGATTTTCCCGACAATGCAGATAGAGTCCATTGCAGGCATGATATTCCTGATGACGTGGATCTTCCCGTCCTCGCCGGCTACCTTGGCGCCGCCAACGATCGCCACCGCCGGGTGCTTTGTCCCCTCCAGGAATCCATTGACTGCAAGCAGTTCCTTCACCAGCGACAGCCCGGCGACCTTCTGCGGTACGCACGCGGGCACACTTGCCATCGATGCGTGTGACCGATGGGAATTACCGAACGCGTCATTCACGTAGATATCGATTTTCGAGGCAAGAGATGCAGCGAACTTCGGATCGTTTTCCATTTCGCCCATGTGGAACCCGACATTTTCGAGCAGCAGTACCCCGGAGCGAGACAGGGCGCGCTGTGCCTTGGCGCGCGGGGGGCCTATGCAGTTCTTGGCAAAAGACACGGGGGTCTTGAGAAGATCGCTCAGGGGCTCGACGAGGTGCTTCAGCGACTTCTTTCTGTCGTATTTGCCCCGAGGCCGGCCGATATGGGAGCACACGACAACGCGCGCTCCGCTTCTGGTGAGCCACTCGATTGTGGGTAAAGATGCCCGAATCCGCGAGTCGTCTACCACTTGGAACTCGTCGTTCAGTGCGACGTTGAACTCGGTGCGCAAGAAGACAGTCTTACCGTCCAACGCGTCGGGCGTTAAGTCATTGAGTTTCTTCACTGATCGTATCCCATGCCATGAGCATAAAACGGAGCCCGTCGTCGCCTGGCGGTTGTCGGTATTAGCCACGGATGAACACGGATAAATACAGATAGGCGGTTGTCTTAAAGCAAGAAAACAACATCCGATTCATCCGTGTTCATCTGTGGCAAAAAAATCGCCGGCCCGCCGGACTTCCACCCGGCCTTGAGGAACCGATGACCGGGCGCCTTATCCTTGTCAGCGCCAGTAGTAAGCCCGATCGCCCCGATCAGGACTAAAGCGCCAACTACGCCTGAAAATAACAGCCTGCTTCTAGTTGTCATGTATCTCTGACTCCGTGAAAGTTTGGAAGTGAAGCATTGTAGCAGACGCCTGCCCCAGCCCACAACACCCGAACCGGCGACCGCGGTCTTGCTGTTGTTAGGACTGGGCGCTGTTATTCGCAGGCGACGCCGCAGGTCCTGATCCAGCTTGCCTTGCCGTAGACTGACTCTGTCGTCAAGTTAAATACCACTTGTTACATAGGGATTAAGTGTATTTTTCTCATATTTTGTGCTTGGAGATATCCGGGCTTCATGGTATGGTGATTATTGCTCCAGCCCGCTACGGGAGCGGCGGAGCTATCTCTTTTTGAGGCGAGAGCGAATACCGTTCACTCGCATCTTCTTGTCTCCAGGCCGCACCGGCCTAGTTCCCACAACAACGTGGTGGTTCTTTGCGCGGACGCTGGGAGTCCGCGATGCCAATGGTTTTGGGACACAACGACAATGTCACTAAAGGAAAGGTGCAACATGAAGAAATCTCCTGGATCAACTCGTCATCATGACCTGCCCCCATTTTCTGTACCACTGTGAATGAGAGTCAGGTTACCG
>CAZSLS010000056.1:0-32109 GCA_964607575.1 uncultured Planctomycetaceae bacterium
GCTACTTAGCAAAAGCTATCCCAGGATTCATCCCGCTATGGGATGGCTGTGAAATCAAATCTTATGTTTCTCCTGGATGTGCCCGGAAGCGAAGCGTCGTTTCCGGGCTCCAAAAAGAACAAACCGGCCCCCCAGGAGGACCAGAGATGAAAACACTCACAACCATTCTGACACTAACCGCAATTCTATCAGTAACGCCCCTCGCCCACGCCGACACCATACCTTTAGGCGGTTCGGGATGGGAAGCTACCATTTCGGATAACGTGAACGTCGATATCCTCGTCGATGCGGAAAACGAGCATTACGTCCTGATCGAAATCATCAAGACATTCACCGCCCCACCGCAAGGTGGTGTGTTTCCGGGTATCTCGATCGACTTTACGCAGGTCAGTCCCGACACCGACACGGTCTCCATAATCGTACTGAACGATGAGATAATCACCAACAACACCGGTTATGACTGGACTGATTATCACTGGAGTCTCGAAGGCCCCGCCGCTTTCAGTATTAGCGCGACTGAAGGAAGCGGGTTTGACATCGATCCGTTCACCAACGCCGACTGGACCCCCAAAGCCGGATGGTCCCCCGACTTCGCATCGGCGCTAAATCTCGACGGCGGAACGGTCGCCGCCGGAAGTACCTTTAGCCCCGGACTCGACACCGGTGCGATGCTTATCCAACTGGACCTCAGCGAACCTGATGCCGCCGGTTTCACCCTCACGCAGAATCCCACGCCCGAACCGGCGACCATGCTCCTTCTCGCCGCGGGCCTCCCCTTGCTGGCCAGACGCAAGCGAACCGCCTCAAGGTCCTGACGGCAAGGCTCCTTGCAGGCGATTGCGGGCTCTACTTCCTGGCAAGTAGTTTGACGGCGAGGTTGGCCTTACCTGCCCTGGCCAGGTCGAACGTGGCGCCGGCGTCCCCGGCGCGCACCTTGTAGGCCCCGAGGTGTCCGCGGAAGGTGACCTTGCCCTCGGCGTCGGTTCTTAGTTTGGTCGGCGCCGTCCACCACGCTCCCTTGACGAGCTTTTCCAGGGCCGTATAGGCGGGCTTAGGCGACAAGTCCTTCCGCACCAGCCCCGCCGGCGCCCCTTGCCACGCCCTCGCATCTGAAAAATCCCACCACGTAATCGCCTCGACGGCGGGGTGGCTGTAAAGCACGCGATAGAACTCGGCGACCTGCGCCGCCTGGCGTTTCTCACCGGCCGCCGTGGAGTGCCAATCGGTTCGCTTCTTGTGCCAGTCGCCGTCTTTCTTCAGTTCGCCCGAGATGATCGTCAGTTCGGTAAAATGCAGGGGCTTACCGAACTTCGCGAACCGCTCACACACGCTCCATGCCCACCGCGCGCCGCGATATCGCGTGTGCATGTGCGACTGCAGGCCGATCGTGTCTATCGTCACGCCGGCGGCGAGGGAGTCCTTGATGAGCTTCTCGTACTTCGCACCGAGTTGGTAGTCGTTCAGCAGCAAAGTTGCCTTGGGGTTGCTCTTGCGCGCCGCGGCGAAGCACTTGCCGATAAGCCCGACCTGCCCGAGCTTCCTGCAAACATCCCGCAGTGCGGTCTGCCCGGCGCGGCTGAACTTCGGCATGACAACGGCCTCGTTGAGCACGTCCCACGTGTTGATAAGCCCCCTGAACGCCTTGACCTCCCGCTCGATACGCGCAAGCTGAAGTTTTTCAACCTCATCGACGCCCTTGCCCTTCAACCATCGCGGTTGGACCTCATGCCAGCACAGCGGATGCCCCTTGGTAACAATACCCTGGGCCCTACACCACTTCGCCATCTCGGTGACCTGCTTGATCCGCGTGGGTCGCGTGGGGTCTGCCTTATGCTCGTATGAGCCCCAGTAGAACAGCAGCGTCGCGAAGTTAAGCAGCCCCGAGAACCGCTGGGCGTATTTGCGGTTAAGTTCATCGCTGCCGAGTCGATCGAACGCGAACATGTTGGACCCGAAGAGAAACTTGTGGCGAACCATCTCGACAGTAACTTCCGCGCCGCTCAGCGGTTTACCGTCCGGCGTCCGGACAGTGAGTGTGACCCCCGCGGTGCGATGCTTGCGGATGCGAGCGTCGATGGCCTTGTCCGAGAGCGGGTCGGCGGCGCCGGCGGCGGCGGTGAAGAAGGCCAGCACGAGCAGGACGCCCGCGGCGGGGGTTAAGTTGGTCATTGCCTCATCTCCCAAGCGGCATTTCGTTGCGGGGCATTTGCAGTGATTGTATCCGATACCGTGCGTTGGACAAGGGAGAAAGTCGCCTGAATGACATACCGTTAACCCTTGAATCGGCCGCGCAAGTTTCTTATCATAATGTTGTCATACGCGGGCTGGGACCTGCGTTAGTATGATTAACAATAGAGGTTCCGACTGCGGGACCACACACGCCATACTCACGAGGTTAAACATGCCCAAACAGAATCCAATCCGTCTGATGCTGGTCTGTGCATTACTGCTTACCGTTTGCTGCGGTCCGCTGCTTGCGGTGAACAACGGTAGCATTCCCGTCAACACGCCCGCCTCGGCGCGGCGGATGATCGTGGATCTGACCAAGAGCTACGGCGAAAAGTACAAAGGCGGTAAGGAGTTCCTCACGCGCCTCGACGCGATCGACGCCAAACTCAAGGCCAACAAGGGCGACAAGACCGCCCGGGCGGACCTGACCAAACTCATCGCCGAAGCGTCGCTGGCTAACCCCCTTCTCGATTGCGACAAGCTCCTCGTGATCCGCCGCAATGGAGAGGCCAACCGGGGCGGAAACTACCTCTCCACCGACAGCGTCAGGCGGACCGGATGGGATAACGACATCGCCGAACTTTCCAATCTGCGCGGCGAGGTGAAAGTCCGCTCGATCTACCAGCATCCCAAAAAGTCGGTCATCAAGCATATAGACCTGCACTTCTCGGCACAGAAGATCATGTTTACTGGCGTCGGGACGAACGGAAAATTGGCGCTCCTCGAGGTCGACGCCAACGGAAAGAACCTCAAGGAACTCACCCCGAGCGACCAGAAGGACGTGCAGTGGTTCGACGGTTGCTACCTGCCCGAGGAAAGCAGCATTATCGCCTCCTCGACGGCGGGTATGCAGGGGCTTCCCTGCATCAACGGTGGTGCGCCGATGGCCAATCTCTACAAGGTCAACACGAAGAGCGGAAAGATCCGCCAGTTAACCTTCGAGCAGGACAGCGACTGGCATCCCCGGGTACACCACAACGGACGAGTTCTCTATCTCCGCTGGGAATACACCGACACGCCCCACTATTTCTCACGCTACATGTTCCACATGAACCCCGACGGGACCGGACAGATGGAGCTGTGGGGCAGCGGGTCGTATTTCCCGACCACATACTGCTGGGCCAAGCCCGTACCGAACCATTCGTCCATGCTCGTCGGTATCGCAAGCGGGCACCACGCCAAGAGCGAAACCGGACGCCTGATACTGGTCAATCCCGCGCTCGGGCGGAAATACCCGTTCCGCCATGACCCCAAGGACAAGGTCTGGGGTAAGGAAAACTCGGGGATCAACATCCATCCCAAGGTCCTCCCCGCCAGCGAGACCGGATGCGTGCAGGAGATTCCCGGTTGGGGCAAGGACGTTGTGGGCAACGTATATGACGGACAGGGCGGCGGGCAGAAGTATACGTTCGGAACCCCCTGGCCGCTTTCGGACAAATACTTCCTCGTTTCCATGAAAGGCTTCAGCCCCGGCGGGAAGTGGACGCTCTGCCTGGTCGACATCTTCGACAACATGACCACCGTCTACACGGACAAGAAATACCACCTCTTCGAGCCCATGCCCCTTGCCGCCCGAAAGACACCCCCGCTCATCGCAGACCGAACGATCCCGGGAGCCCCAGCCACCATATTCTGCACGGATATCTACGGCGGTCGCGGTCTTGTGGGCGTACCGCGGGGCACGGTCAAGAAGCTCCGCGTGTTTGCCTACCATTACGGATACATTCGCAGCGGCGGGCACGAGTCGGTCGGACTCGAGGCGAGTTGGGACATCAAGCGCATTCTCGGTACGGTTCCGGTCGAGACCGACGGATCGTTCAGCTTCAGCGTTCAGCCCAACACACCGCTGGCGATCCAACCCCTCGACGAAAACGGCGCCGCGCTGGCGCTGATGAGGAGTTGGATGGTGGGGATGCCCGGAGAGAGACTCGCCTGCAACGGTTGCCACGAGGACCTCAACGAGGCCACACCCGCCAAGATGGTCAAAGCCGCAAAGCGCGCCCCGTCCAAGATCACACAGTGGTACGGTCCGGTTCGCCCGTTCGGCTACGAGACCGAGATCCAACCGATGCTCAACAAGTACTGCGTCGGATGCCACAACGAAAAGAACAAGACCGTCAAGGGCATCCCGTCCTTTGAGAAAGGCGGCTCGAGTTGGCGAAAGGATCGTTCGTATCTCAACCTGGTGGCGTTCACCCGCCGCCCCGGGCCCGAGAGCGACCTGGACATGTACGGCGCCATGGAGTGGCATGCCTCGACAAGCCCGCTGATCCAGATGTTCCGTAAGGGGCACAACAACGTCAAACTCGACACCGAATCATGGGAGCGCCTCTATACCTGGATCGACCTGAACGTACCGCATCGCGGTATGTGGAACAACGGGAAGTACGAAAAGCGGCGCCTCGACCTTGCCAAGCTTTACGCCGGTCTGGGCGACAATCCCGAAGAGGAGCATCGCCTCACCATGGCGGCAATGAAGAAAGACATCAAGCCGATCATCCCGCCGGCCATGCCGAAGATCAAACCTGACGGACTCAAAGCCTCCGGCTTCCCGTTCGATGCCACACAGGCCAAGAAACTCCAGGGCGACGGAGCCCCGGTGGAACTCGAACTCGCTGACGGTATCACCATGAAGCTGGTTCGCATTCCCGCCGGTCAGTTCGTAATGGGCTCCCAGGGGGGATACCCCGACGAGGCGCCGCGGGCGGCTGTCAAAATCGCCAAACCGTTCTACATGGGCACCTGCGAGGTCACCAACAAGCAGTACTCCGCGTTCGATCCCAAGCACGACACCCGTTACCTCTCCGAGACCGGCAAGGACCACGCCGTGCCCGGATATATCGCCAACCACGCCAACCAGCCGGTGGCCCGTATCTCGTGGCAGCAGGCGATGAAGTTCTGCCAGTGGCTTTCCAAGAAGTCGGGCAAGAAGGTCACCCTGCCCACCGAAGCACAGTGGGAATGGGCCGCACGCGCCGGAAGCGACAAGCAGTTCTACTACGGCGACAAGGACACCGACTTCTCGACCCATGCCAATCTCGCCGACGCGGAAAGACGCAGAACATACGTCGGATGGGACGGCGGGTCCAAGATCCACAGGCGACGCCATTACCCCAAGGATTACCTCTATCCCCTCCGCGATGACCGCTTCACCGACAAGTGGTTCATCGTAGACTTCGTCAAGCAGTACGAGGCCAATCCGTTTGGTCTTTACGACATCGTGGGCAACGTGTGCGAGTGGACGCGGTCGAGCTACAAGCCCTATCCCTACAAGGACGCCGACGGCCGCAATGCCGGCAAGTTAACCGACAAGAAGGTCGTGCGAGGCGGCTCGTGGAACGACCGCCCCAAGACCGCAGGAAGCAGCGTCCGCATGCCTTATGAATCGTACCAGGCGGTCTACAACGTCGGATTCCGCGTGATTATCGAGTAGTTCGTTTCCGACGGCCTGACAATCAATATCGCCCCTCGTGAGCATCGCGGGGGGCGATATTTGCAGGAAAACATAAGTCGCCGTCGCTATCGACCGTTTAGTGCGTTTCTCATCGTTTCGGCGAGAGTATTGAATTCGTACGGTTTCTGGATGAACCCTGCAAGCCCCTCGCCCGTGAATCGATCTGTCACATCCTGGTGATCGTATCCGCTGGAAACGACGACGCGGACGTCGGGGCGGATGCTGCGCAGCTCCCGAAAAGCCTCCTGACCGTCCATGCGTGGCATGGCAAGATCCATGATCACACAGTCGATCTCCCCATGGCGAGTTCGGTAGATATCGACGGCTTCCTGTCCGTCGGTAGCGACGATTACCGACAGGCCTATCCGCTCCAGCAGTTGTCTCGCCACGTCCAGGACGCCCTCCTCGTCATCGACCAGCAGAATCGTACCCGACATCGGCTCGTCGGTCGCATCGGTATGCACGGGCGGTTTGACCCGTTTCACTTCGGAATTGCAAGCGGGCAGCAGCACCGTGAAAGTCGTACCCTTTTGGACCTCACTGACGACCGTAACTGCGCCGCGGTGTCCGCGAATGATGCCCAGAACCGCCGCGAGGCCCAGTCCACGACCGGTGAATTTTGTCGTAAAGAACGGGTCGAACAGTTTCGCCTGGGTCTCGGCATCCATCCCGCATCCGGTATCGGTTACTTCGAGCCTCACGTAGAGACCCTCGGGCAGTTCCTCACCGAGGTACGTGCCCTTTAGATACTCCCGATCGCATTCCAGCGTACCGGTCGTAATCAGGATAACGCCGCCGGCGTCGCCAATGGCCTCCGAGGCATTCGTGATGAGATTCATGACAATCTGCCTGATCTGGGTTACGTCGCCCTCCACCGCGGGCAGTTTGTCGGCGAAGTCGGTCTTGAGCAGCGCTTTCTTGGATATCGACACGTCCAGCATGTTTGACATGTCGGCTACGACGTGGGATAGATCGATCGGCTCGATCACAAATTGCCCTCCACCCGAGTACGCCAGCATCTGCGAGCATAACTCCGCCGCCCGCTGAGAGGCCTTCTTGATTTCCTCGAGGCTGTTTGTGGCCATCGATTCGGCGGGAAGTTCCATCACCGCCAACTCCGCATTGCCCAGGATCACCATCAGCAAATTGTTGAAGTCATGGGCAATCCCGCCGGCAAGTACGCCGAGGCTCTCGAGTTTCTGGGCGTGGCGGACCTGCTTCTCGAGCACCTGTCGCTCGGTTTCGGCCCGCTTGCGATTGGTGACGTCGACGAAAATGCACGCAAACTGCCCAGGCTCCGGACGGTAGGCCGTCACCTCGTAGTGGCGATCAAGTTCGCGGGCGTAGTTCTCGAAGTACGCCGGCTCGCCGGTTATCGCCACGTTCCCGAAACTTTCTATCCAGTGGGCTTCGGTCTGTGGCATGACTTCAAGCACAGTCCGCCCAATGAGATCCGAGCCCTTCAGGCCTGTCAGGCGCTCGAATGCCGGATTGACCGCCAGGAACCGATAGTCCACCGGCTTGCCCGCATCGTCGCAGATAATATCGTGCAGAGCGAAACCATCCAGCATTTCGTTGAATATCGACTGGTAGTTGCGCTCGGCGTTGCGGCGACCGGTGATGTCCACGATCACAGCAATGGAGTATTGTGGAGCCCCCCCATCGTCACGCATCAGGGAGACAGTAACGCTGCCCCATATAATCGATCCGTCCTTGTGAATGTAGCGTTTCTCCATCGAGAATGTTTCGAGTTGGCCCGCCCACAATCGAGCAATATTCTCCCGACCGAGCTCAATGTCGTCGGTATGCGATATCTTATCGACTGAGAGGGCGAGCATTTCCTCCGACGAGTATCCCAGCATGTCGCAAAACTGCCGATTGACGCTCAGAAATGTTCCATCGGCCCGCGAATGGACAATGCCTACCGCCGCATGTTCGAACGTAGCCTGGAACCTCCTGTCAAGTTCGGAGTTTGTCTTCGATTTGGAATGGTCCATCAAACATCTCTCTGATCAAAATGCGTCCATCCCGGCGCCAAGGCCCGACCATCTGCATTCTAGCCGGTCACTTACACGAAAGCAATCTGCCTTCAAGCAGGACGGGCCGGGGCGCAAGAAACCAGCCCACCGATAGCATCAGCGGGCTGGTTTCAACATTCGCTATCGAGCGAAAATCACTTACACGACTTGTTCATCGCCTTGAGTATTTTCTTGAGTCCGACGAGAGACATCTCGCTGCATTCGAGATCGCTCTTGCCCTTGAGATAGTGTTCCTGTTCGATGGTGAACCATTCGGCGCCGCCGACTTCGTAGCTGGCGTCGATTACTTCTTTCCACTTGACCGAGTCATCCCCGATGATCGACCGCTTGCCCTTGTCGCCCCTGACCACAGCGGGCTTGAAGTGCTGGACCTTGTACCGCCCGGGATACCGGCGGATGAACGCGGCGGGGTCCGCACCCGCCGACACCGTCCAACCGACATCCTGCTGCAGGACCACGTCCTGGGTAGTCCGCTCGGCGAACAGATCGAACCAGCTCTTGGTGGTTTCGCCGGCGGCTTTCTTCATTTCGCGGGAGTGATTGTGATATCCGCAGGCCATGTCGACCTTCTTGAGGATCTCGGCAGCCTTGTTGAACTTCTCTGCCAGCGTCTTCGATCTTTCGGGGTGGCAGAAGCTGCCATCACCGGGGGCGACGAGGTACTTGCATCCGATGGTCTTGTGGAAGTCGATGGTCTTCTGAACGTTGGGGCCCGTGAATGAGCCCGTTCCGATGTGGGTGCATGCGGCGACCAGACCGAGTTCGTCGAGTTTCGCTTTCAGCGCCTTGGGGTCTTTTCCGTATTTGTAGTATCCGGCGAATTCGACGCCGGAATAGCCCATTTTCGCGACCTGGGCGAGAACCTTGTCGATATCCTTACCGCAGCTCCTTCTCACCGAGTAGAGTTGCAGTGCAATGCGGACGTTCTTGACGGGTTTTACGGCGGCCTTCTTGGCAGCGAACACCGCGCTCGATCCACCACCGGCTAGTACCGCGGCGCCGGCGGCGGCGAGTTTCAGCGCATCGCGCCTGGAGAAGACCTCGGAGAGGCCGGACAATCTTTCGTGATTTCTCATCTCAGTCACCTTTGTTAAAAGAGTTTCTAACGCCACCACATCGGTTGCGGTTGTTCATATCTTGCGGGAGGGCAGTTACTTCATCTTGTCCGCTACGACCGCGGGGACCGGATCGTAATGCTTCTTGCCCGTGAGAATCGCCTTGCGGTTTGCCGCTTCCAGGGCCTCCAGGCGACGGTACTTTGCAAGGCGCCTGGCGTGCTCGGGGCATGGTTTGAATCCGTCCATATCAGCTCGCGGGGTCTTTTTCAGCATATCTTTGCCCGCCTGTATAATCGCCAGCGCCTCTTTGTATTGCGGCGAATCTTTTTTGAGTTTCTGGAGGCACGGGCTCATTTCCGGACGATCGAAAGCAATTTGGGCTCTCTGGTTCCTACCGTTACGCGTGACAAAGCGTGCGCCGGTAAGTTTTCCGAGCTTGCCCAATTGTCCGCCATTCAGCGGGCATCGCCCGACGGGGTTGTTCGGGTACGCGCTTTCGTACTGCGGATAGTACGGACCGTTGATGTCGATCCACGTTACGATCCGATTGAAGTCTTCGGCGCTGAGCTTGAGCTTTGCTTCCTTGCGGACTTCTTCCTTGGGGTGCCCTTCGCGGATGACCTTGACGATCTTGCTGGCGTGCGATCCCCACGCGTAGGCTTCCTGGAGTTTGTGCGTACCTCCGCCGATGCACTTGATACCGCCTCTGGACCACAGGTCCGTGTACGACGCGTTGAAAGCAACCGTTCGGTCGCCGGCGAGGACGAATTTCTTCGATCCCTTCTTACCGAAATCGTGACACTTGACACAGTGCTTGTCGAATACCGGTTGGACTTCCTTCTGGTAGCTGAACATTCGCGCCTTACCGTGCCAGCCTTCAAGCTTGTTGGGCGGGTGCTTCATCGCCAGCGGGACCTTTTTCAGGGGCGGAGTGTCTTCGACGCGGTTCTCGTGGCAACCGACGCAGCCCTGGGTCTCGCCGGACTGGACGATCGTCCCGCTCCGCATGGTCTGGATCATCATCCCGTCTTTGTCGAGGACCTGGAAGTAGATGAACTTGTCGGCGGGCACTTCGAAGTGCGCCGACCCGTCGGACTCGACCGGTACAGTACCGAGAATCCGCTTGTTCTCGAACGCATGCCAGTTCATCGCCGGGCAATGCACGCCCTGACCGCCCCACGCCGCACGCGTCCAGCTCCGCTTGGGGGGAGATTCGACAACGCGGAGGTACTTGATCGCGCCGGGCTTAACCTTCTCCATGTGCGTACCGATATAGGCGTTCTGCAGATAGAAAACCCCAACGTTATTCTTGAAGTCGCGCCGGGATGGAGATGCCTTGGGCCGCTTGCGGGCGGCGATGGGCATGGGGTCGAAGCAACCCGGTGCGTCGGCGTGCAACTGTATCTCGTTTCCGAACGTGTCGAGCAGGTATATCCCCATTTCCTCTCCCTTACCGACTGCCCGGGAAACCACAAAGTACTTGTCGCTCAGCGGGAAGGGATCCTCGTATTTCGGTCGGACCCGCTTGAAAGTATCGAGACCACCGCGGTCGACAAGATTGATCGCACTCGCCGGCCAGGTACGCACAACCGACGCTTTCCCGTCGACGCCTTTTCGCCTGTCGATGATAGCGACCGCGCCCCACGGGCGATCGTGACAGGAACTGAATATGGCCAGGCACAGCTCCGTACCCGGAAGCATGCGCGCATCGAGTACAGCGCCGGGAGAAGCGGTATTGTTGCCCCAGAAGATCGCGTGGTTCGTCCCGTCGGGATTTACCACCCACAGGCCCTGGGCGTCGCCAAAGTTTCGGTCGACGTATTCCCAGCGGTCGTAGAGTATCCGCCCGTCGGGCATCAGGCTGCTGTGACCCTCGTGCAGCGTGCTCTTCCCGATCTGGTGAATGTTCGCCCCGTCGGATTCCATCTTGTACAGGTTGCCCATGATGTGGCGGTTGCACATGCAGTATTTCGGCTCGCGAGAGGATGTAAACACGATCGACCCGTCGGAGAGGTAGAGCGGATCGATATCGAAAACGCCCGGAGCTCGGGTCAACTGCTTCAGGCCCGAACCGTCAACGTTGACCACGTAGACATGGTAGTCGTCCTTGATGTTCTTCCGCATCGAGAAGACGATCTTTTTGCCCGCGAAGTCCAGTTCGCAGTCGCGGATCTTTCCCGCTGCGCCGGGGTCGACGACCGTCCTGACCTTACCGGTCTTGAGATTCACCGCCCGGAGCGTTCCGCCGCCGGAGAAGCTGCGAGTGTTGATCTCGTCGGTCTGGAACATCGTGGCGGTGTTGTGATGGTCGCCCCTGTACTGCTTGCGATGCACGTACAGTATTTCCTGAGCGCTTACCAGCGGGTTGGCGATAAGGGCTTTCTTCTGAAGCGCCAGGCGGTCGGCCTTGGCCTTGGTCTTCTGCTCCGCCGTCCCGCTGCCCAGCGTCTTGTCCAGGGCATCGAGTTGAGTAAGGAATTTCGCGCCGGGATATCTCGCGCCAAAGGTCTTGGTCAGGTCGTCGATCGCGGCGCGGAGTCCGTCAGGTGTTCCGGCCGGCGGTTTCGCCAGGCACATACCCGACAGGCATGCAAGCAAGAGCGTCAAGGCGATTGCGGATACGGTGAATCGTTTGGATCGCTGCATCTTTTGTATCTCCTGTGAGTGCGGCGTGCGATAGCGGCAGGCGCCGCTTCTGCTACATAGATTATCCATTCAGGCGACAGGAAAGTCGAGCCCAAAGTCGACCGCCGCGGCGGGCTTCATTGCCCCCCGGACTTTCGGGTGATCCCCTTGCTCAGCATGGGCAGGAGTTCGCGGGCTTCCATTGCTCCGTAATTGAATATCGTGAAGCCTTTTGCCCCCCCCTGGCGGGCGGCGCGGATTTGGGCGATTACTTTGCATGGGTCCGAGCGCGGCGTCCAGACGCTGGCGCCGATTCCCGGGCAGAGGGGAACTCGCCCGGCCCACTTGACCTGCCTTTCGACCATCCGGGCGAAGGAGCCTGTCTGCGGGGTGTAGTCCATGGGGCAGACGAAGTCGAGGTATCCGCGATCGCACCAGAGTTTCCAGTCCTGTCCGATACGATCCCGGTCCGCGGGCCAGTTGGGGAAAACCGCCGCCGATATCTTGATGCCCGGTCGAACTTTGCGGGCCTGTTTCGATACGCCGGCTACTACGGTGGTGATCTGGCGGCGGCGGAAATCGAGCCATTTTTCCCGCAGGCCCGCATCGCTGCGAACGCCCGCGGGCCAGTTGGCGACCTTGGCGCCGATGCTCTTTTCGAACCGCCGGCGACAACCGACGCAGAAGCAAGCGTGGGCGCCGGGATAGCGAATGTAGTCGAAATGCAGCCCGTCAACCGCGTACTTGCGGGCGACTTCCACCATCGAATTGATCTCGAGCTTCTGGTTGTCCGGGTGCGAGGGGCACAACCAGTCGCCGATTGACGACCCGTCGAAATGCACCTGCGTTCGCCCCGCTGCTTTGATCTTCCGGGCGAAGTCACGCGGCGTGGCGCGACCCATGTAGAAGTTCACCTTCCAGACGTGACACGCCACTTTGTACTTGCGACAGGCCGCCAGGCACAGTGCGATCTGGTCGCCCTTTTGCCCCACCTGCGACGAGACCGGAAGCACATCCGACTTGTAATACGCCGCGGCCCCCCAGAGCATATTTGGCAAGATCGCGTTGAAACCGTTGTCGGAGAGCTTCTCGATCGCCTGGTCCCAGGTCATCCCGTTTACGCCCATCGCGTTATGACACCAGAACGCACGCTGCTCGCCGGGTACGGGTTTTTGCGCCAGGCAGTGGGCTTCAATGAGCGTTCGTCGCAATTCAGCGGTAGTCGCCGCCATCCCGGACGGAATCGCCGTCGACATCTGTCCGATCGCTTTCTTCCGCAACGCTCCGGCCCTTTTCAGGGCGGCTGCGGCGGGGGATCCTTTGGCGGCTTGAGATGCTATACCCGCCCAGGCGGCTTTGTTGCTTTCGTACGGTTCAAAATGTCCGCAGCGATTGAAGGCTCCAATCGTCGCCTCGGTCCATATCTCAGCAGACAACCGCCCCGCCAGCGACAGAAGCAGCCGCTGCTTATTCTGCATATCGTCGCCCAGAAGCACATGCGTAACGAAGGCGCATCTGTCGCTTAGAATTACCGCGGGCATACCCGTTGACTTGCCGTCACTGCTGTACCACCACGCCGCGACGCGACTTACGCCCTCGATCGCCGAGGCATTGTTGATATTCCACGACGCCTGCCGCGTCACTTTGGGCATGCCCTCGATCGCCTCGCCCCGACCCGCACGGATCGACGCGAAATAGCCCGCGTACTTCTGTCGCGTGTGCGGGCCCATGCGAATCCCCGCCCGCCCAGCCAGCTTGCCGGGCAGCGAGTAGCAGGCGATCAGCTTGCCCCCGCCGCTCATGTACGCCTCGAGAACTTTCGCAGTCTTGTCGGGAATCACCGGGTTGTACGGAAGTATCGCCAATCGCATCGTCTTCAGATGCGTCGCGGTCACGTCCGCGTCGCTCAGGATCGTATAGTCAAGCCCCACGCCGTCCAGTAATGTCGCCACGACGTTGGCGAAACGCTGCACCGATTTGGCTTCGCCTGGCGCCTTCCCGCCCGCTGAATCGCCGCGGATAACCGCGATCCTCCCACCGCTTCCGAAAGCCGCCAACTCGGCGATCTGAAACTCACTGTCGGTATTACCCCCCCGCCATGCCGAGATGCGGATTGTGTCGATCTTGCCCCAACCGCCGGGGCTCCCCTCGATCTGAGCGTCCTTCTTGAGTATCTTCACCACTCCCCAACCGTCCCCGCCGGGCGCCTCGAAGCCCACCTTGTACCATCCGCCGCCACTATGGAAATAGATCGAAAAGTACCCCACCGAGGCGGCCCCTTCACTGCGATACAGGAACTGAACACCCTTGCGACCGGTCAGATCGACAGCAACCTTGCGATCCCACGACGCCCGCTCGATCTGCGTACCGCGGAAGTTGCATACCAGACGCAGCGCCTGCTTCCCGTCGATCCGCGCTACCGATACCTCTTTGCTTCCGGTCATCGGGCGCCAGGCGGAGCGTGCGGGGGTCTGGCCGGTGGAGAAGTCATCGATGGTCTTGACGTCAGCTCGGAGGATCGTGACCAGGCCCATCAGCACCGAGCCCATCGCCATAACCGCAACTCTCCGCCCCGCGTTCCGCTCGCGTTTGATCCGCATAATTCACAACTCCCTGGATTTGTATCACGGGCGGGTCGAGGGCATCGAAGCGGGCCTGCCGCCGGTAAACGAGCGGACGGACAGTTCGTGGATTTGCGCGCTTACGTCCTTATGCACTCCAAATCCCAATCGCCCGACAGGCGATTCCCATCCCTCGGTACATTGTAACTCAGCCATCGGACCGTCGTACTCGATCAATTTCTGCTGGTCCACTTCGAACGTGATCTTCGTCTGGTCGCCCACACTCTCGATACTGGCCAGGCACACGTGCTTCACGCCGGAGGTCAACAGGGGCCCGTCAATCTCGAGCGACACCTGATTGCTCGCGCCAAGTGGGAGGATCAACGCCAACCCGCGAGTTCCTTCATGGCGAGTGAAGACCATTCGCACCTGGTAACCGGACCCAAGCGTCCCCGGCGCCGCCATCCTCGTATGATCGCTCCCGTTGACGCACGCCATTACGCTGCCGTCAGGCAATCGATCCCATTTCCCGGCGATCGTGTCCCTGTCGATTTCGGCGTCACCGAGCAGATCGCGCCATTGCCCTCCGGCGACCGTCCGGGACGTCCGGGGCGGCGCGGATGAACGGAAGAACGTCCGCAAACCGATACCCGCGAGGACACCGCCTATGATGGCGATCGACGCAAGCAGGAGCACCATACCCCCCCGCCGCGTGCGGGTCGCCTCGCCGCCACTGGGGACCCTCGTCAAAGAAGGCTCAGCTTCCGTAGGCGGGAGTTCCGGCGGTCGTACCGCGTCCAGCGTCGCCGGCGGTAGTTCGATAGGGTCGCCGATAGCGGTATCAGCATCGGGCGGGCCTTCGTCGAAGACGGTGGTGGCAGACGAGGATCCCACGTTCGTCAGGGCCGAAATGTCGCAGCGTTCGGCGCCGCCGGCGATCTCCCGAAGATCGGCCAGGCAATCGTCCATCGACTGGTAGCGATCTTCAGGCCTCTTTGCCACCATGCGGGCGAAAACACCCTGGAGGCTCTCGGGAATGTTGCTTATCGCGTCGCTAAGCAGCGGAATGGGCTGCTCGCGCTGGGCGATAACCTTCTCGACGGCAGTGTCGCCGCCGTAGGGGAAATGTCCGGTCAACAGGCGGTACATCGTACATCCGAGCGAGTAGATATCGCTGCGATGGTCCGCGTCCCGCGCATTGGCTGCATGCTCGGGCGCCATGTATTCCACCGTGCCCATCAGCGGACCGATCATCGTCAGAGAGACCTCGGCGGCCTCGTCTTCGGTGAACCGCGCCAGGCCCATGTCCAGGATCTTCACGGTCCCGTCGCGCCCCAGCAGCAGATTCCCGGGCTTGATATCGCGATGGATCACCTTGTGCCTGTGAGCGTACGCCAGCCCGCGTGCGACCTGGAGAGTAACGTTGAGCCCCTGGTTGATCCCCAGTGAACCGACTGACCGCAGGATCACCGAAAGGTCTACCCCGTCGACGTATTCCATCGCAAGGTACAGACCGCCCGGGGTTTCGCCGGCATCGTAGGCAGTGACGATATTCGGATGCGAGAGTCTCGCGACGGCTTCGACCTCACGGTAGAACCGCTGCACGAGCTTCGGATTACTCGCCCGCGCGGTATGCATGATCTTGATCGCAACGAGGCGTTTCATAATGCGATGGCGAGCCTTGTAGACCTGTCCCATCCCGCCGGCGCCGATTACATCCAGGACGTGATAATCTCCGATCACCAGGGCGGACGCTCGCTTCTGGAGCGCCGCCGAAGCCTGAAACTGCGTGATCTCATCGTGCTCGACAAGCCTGGCGGCGAATGTTTCGGCGTCACCGGATTCTGCGTCCATACCGAACTGCCTGAGGCTCCGGGCGCTCTGCTCTTCGTCCAGCAGGAAGCTGGCGCTGAGTTCGTCGATGAATTTCTTGAGGGTTATCGGCATAATTCCACGGGGGCGGGCAGGTACGTAACGGACAGCATCATACGGACCATGGACCCACAAGTAAACGATATAGGTCTGTGACGGTTACCACAGACCCCGACGTGCGGGATTGCCTTCTTGTCCTTACTCTTCAGGACCGTTAGGATACACCGTCGACCTCGCTGATTCCGGCAGGGAAATGAAAGGCTGCTGCATTGCAAATTCGTCGAATATGCTGTTTCGCAACCGTTGTCATGCTGATCTCGGTATCGGTCCCCCTCGCCGGGCAGGACGTAACAGCGGCCAAATCCGCAGCACCCGATCTGATGAAGCGGAGACTCTACAAAGACGCCATCAACGTGCTGATGCGCGAGATCAAGGGGCTCGACGAACCCGGCGGCGCCAAGAAGTACCTGATGCTCGGCGAATGCCACTACATGCTCAAACTCTACGACAAGGCCCGCCCCTGGTTCTACAAAGCCGACAAGCATCTCCCCGCCGGCGATAACAAGACTGTGGCACAGTACCGCCTGGCGTGCTCGGCCTACCGCATGGGCGACCGCAACGGCGCAATCAAGCGAATCGATGCATTCGTCGCCAAACACACCTCAGGCCGACGAACCGGAACACTGCTGCTGTTCAAAATGAAGCTGCTGACCCGGGACGGTCAGTCTGCAGAGTCAGCGGTCGAAGGCGTATACGGGCAACTCAGTGGTCGGGGCAAGGCTTCGTCGAGAACCGCCGCTCGCACGTACGGCGCAGCTGTGCGGACCGCAGCCGACAAGCTAATGACCGATTACTACGTCGCTATCGGTCGCCAGGAGAAGGCGATGAGAATGTACGCCTCCCTGGTAAGCGGTTTCCGCAGCGTCCGGTCCCAGTACGCCCGCGAGAGGCGCCCGATCCCGCGCGGTCTGGAGCAGGCCCACGATAACGCGGCAATGCAGTTGGGACTGCTCCACGCAAAGGCAAATCGTTACGATGAGGCGGTAAAGTGGCTGGAGAACGTCCGCTACGATACCCAACTCATGCGGCGGGCACGCCTGCTGCTGGCCCAGGTTGCTTACAAACGCCGCGACTTCCACAGGGCCGCCTCGTATCTCACAACCAGCGACTTCATCGAGACCGTGCCAAAAGGCGCCATGCAGTCTGACATGTACCTGGTGCTGGGCCTTTCCGAGGCCGCCCGCTCCGGTGGCGATCCGCGAAAGGTCGAACTCTATCTCCAACGCGTGGGGCCTGAGTCAGGCGGATACTGCCAGGCCCAATCGCAACTCGGCGACCTGTACCGCGAAAAGGGCCTCAACGACCGCGCTATCGCCGCCTATAAGAATGCGGAAGCCTCTCCGAAATACGAGGCCCACGCGTTGTATCACATGGCGACGCTATACCTCGCCCAGGCCAAAAAGCAAAAGGACAAGAAACTCGGCGACACGCTGTTCAAACAGTCCGCCGCCAGGTTCAGCAGCCTGGGCGAGAAGTACCCCACCAGCCAGTTGGCCCGCCTGGCGAGGAAGTCGATGGACGAATTGCTGTCGATGGGCTTCGATCTTACCGTCGCACGCAGCGATACCGAGAAGATACGCCACTGGATGAAGCTGGCCCAATCGCAGGCCGGTCAGGCACCTGCCGCCCGGGCACTGCTGAGCATCGCCCGCCTGCACCACAAGGCCATCCGGAACAAGAAAACTCAGGCGTACGTCAAACCGCCGAACTACGCAGCGTGCGCCGCGGCGTGCGACAAACTACTCGACACCAGAGTTTACGGGGGCAAGGATTTCGATCCGAGTACCTGGCAGTCAGTGCGAACCGAGGCATTGTACCTCCGCGGTCGCTGCCACGTTACAAGTGCCTCCGCAGGCAAGGCGCCCCGCGGTAAGGACATGCCAACTTACCTTCCCTCAGCGAAATTGGGCCAGGCCGTCGCCGATTTTCAGACCGCCCGCAAACTCGTTGACGCCAAGAATCTCGAGATGATCAAGGGTATCGAGTTGGGGCTCCTGGCGGCAATGTTGAAGTCCGACACCGACGACCTCCGCAAGACAGGGCGGGCCCGGTTCGCCGAACTTGCCGACGAGTACGGCGCCGATCCGCGTTTCCAGCAGTTGGCGATGGACCTTGCCGACTGGTACACCCGCCAGGGACGCCTGCTCGAAGCTGCCGCCGAATACAAGGGCATCGCGGATCGCGGCGCATCGCAACTGGCCAAGAACGACCTGCTCGAGGCCCTTCTGGCCGCGGGCAGACTCTTCAGCCGATCGGGCACCAAGGCGCTGGACAACACCACCGAGAGGAAATACGGAATCTACATCTGTCCGCCAGAGGTATTCAAAGTGGGCGGACTGCTGAAGACCTATCGCCCGTTCAGGAAGAAGATCGCGGTGGTCTGGCCCGAGGGGGCAAAGGATATCTCCGCCGCTCAGGCGCTGGGGATCGTCGCAAAAGCCTCGGGCATCAAGTTTGTCTGGGACAAGCGGCGGGAATTCCGAAAAGACTCCGTCGGTTACTACCTGACGCACAAAAAGCTCAAATTCGACGGGCTCTCGGGCACGGTGCGCGAGTTCCTCGAGCAGATCCTCGATCCCGCGACACATCGACTGGCCAGGGATATCGGCCTGACCGACCAGAAACAGGCGCCCCCCACCGGCGATGCTCCCGACGAGCCTGCTATCGAAATATACGACAAGCGATACGAGTCGCTGAGGCACGATCCGCTGGCTAAGAGTTACGGTTCGTGGATTGGCGCCCACGGGGGCGGCACGGCGATGATGTTTAACATCATCAAGCGAATCGAGTCGCTGACGGGCACAAAGGTACTCTGGGCCGACGGGATCGACAAGGACACCATCCTCGCCGCTGAATTTTCCCGGGTGCCCGGCTCGGAAACGCACAAGTCACTGTCCTGCGGCCAGACGCTTGCAACCCTGCTGGGGACCCTCGAGATGCGGTTCAGAATCATTCCGCGAAACCAGGCCGCCGAGATATTCGCCCGGGCAAAGGATTGCTACAACGACATCCGCCGGGTAGATCCCCGCAGCAAGCACGGAGAGCAGTCGCTGTTTCTCCTGGCGATGGACTTCTACCGCCAGAAAGATTTCGAGCGTATGAAGATCGTCCTGAAGGAGTATCTCAAACTCTTTGATGATCCGGAGAACAAACACTACCACGAAGCGTGTTTCTGGGTGGGATGGGTGTTCGAAAACGACAAACGCCTGCGAGAAGCTTGTTACTGGTACAACCGCGCCGCGGGCGAGCAACTGGTGGTATACAAGATACCCGGCGGTAAGACACCGCCAACGAAGCAGCAACTGCGGGCACTCTGCTCGTACGACACACTGTTCGCCCTGGAAGAATCGACGCCGGCAACGTTCAAGGACGCCACGCTCGGTGAGCATCTGAGCGAGTTCGTCCGCCTGCGATCGAACGTGGATGTCCGCCTGGACCTCGATCTGCCAGACACCAATGCGCCAATCAAGGACAGATCGATCGAGAAGACCAAAGTCATCGACGTGCTGCATGAGATTCTCGGCGAGTCGGGCCTGAGTTTCCGCGTTGAGAACGTTAATCCGAAGGTCGCCCAGAAGGCTTACTATCGCATGGCGTCGGCGTGCAATGATGACGGTATGCTCGAACAGGCCCTCAACGCCTGCGACC
Organism: uncultured Planctomycetaceae bacterium; assembly: GCA_964607575.1. GTDB lineage: Bacteria > Planctomycetota > Phycisphaerae > SM23-33 > SM23-33 > BS750m-G57. Next base: position 19,547 of record CAZSLS010000056.1, read on the forward strand.
TGGTTCTCAGACGATTCCCCTCCTCCTCACGCCGCCGCGACGCCTTCAGGCTCAAGCTCGAAATCTGCAAGGGGATGAAGGACTATCGCACCGTACTGGCAACGATGGAACAGCTCAGGAAGGAACTTGCAGGTGACGTCGAGGCATACCAGATCGACTTCGAGATCGCCTGGATATACTTCGAGCTGTGTGACTACAAACGGGCCAGGAGCTACTTCCAGAAATCTCTGGCCGCCGCGAAGGCCCCGATCGAGCGAACTAAAATCCGCGACGGATACGCCCGTGCGTGCCTCCAGAGCGGAGATTTCGCCGAAGCGTTGACCCAATACCGCTCACTGCTCAAGACCGAATCCCAACCGCTGCGGAAATTTATAGACAGGCTCATGGTGTGGTATCTCGTGCAAGTCGTCGACCCCAAAACCACCCCGCCCAAACTGCCCGCCGATGCAGCTAAACTAATGCGGTGGTACACGGAACTGAGCGACCAGCAGCGAGCCCGCCTTCCGGCGAACATTTTGGCGAAAGCCACGTGGATCTACTACATTGCCGGTCGGCTCGACCATCACCGAAAACGCACCGACCTCGCGTTGGAAAGATTCCAGGCCGCGGGCAATTCACCGGACGATTGGCTGGCGGCGGAGGCGCTGTACTGCGCGGGCATGATCCACGTTCGCTCCGGTCGGGTGAAAGAAGCCGTTGACGCCTTCCAGTACATGTTGATATCGACGAAGTCCACCGAAGGGCAGGTCCGCGCGCTGTACACCCTCGCCCAATGCCAGCAATCTCTCGGGAATACCAGGAAAGCCAAAATGCGGTTCGACCAGATACTCAACCGCTTCCCCGATTCACCGTATGCCGCCCGCGCACGGGCCAAGCGCAGCGAAACCCAACCGGCCTCCAAACCGCAGAAACCGTAAAGGAACACCCTATCGTGATCCGGCGCCTCAGACATCTTGCGTTGTACCTGGTGGGAATCGGGGTCTTGGGCGCCCTGCCGCCGGCGCCCGCCCGCGCCGCAGACGGACCCGAAGACATCCTGCGACAGGCCCGCACGCTCCAGCGGCAGGAGAAGATATCCAGGGCGGCGGAGTTGTACACGAAGTTCCTCAAGGACCACGCCGGACATTCCCAGGCCCTCGACGCTCAGTACGGGCTGGCGCAATGCCTGGACGCACTGGGCCTCGTCGACGAAGTGCCCAAGCGCCTCCAGGCCGTCATCGATTCGAAGAACAAACGCTACCGCCATCGCCAGGATGCCTTCTACATGCTCGGAAAGCACTACGCATCACTCAAGACGTACGACAAGGCGGTCGTGACCTTTGAAAAGATGCTCTCCGAGGGAGCGGGCCTGCACGAAGACGAAGTACTCAACCTCTGCGCCAGCTACTATGCGATTCTCAAGAAGTACGAAGACGCCGCCGCCAAGTTCAACATCCTTAAACGCCGCAAAAACTCCCGCTACGCCGAGCAGGCGGCTTACAAGCTGTGCGTGTTGTGGCTCCGCGTCGAAGACCTGGACCTCGCCGTCGACGCGGTGGAAGACCTAGCTTCACGTTTCCCGCAGAACAAACAGGCCCGGGCCATGATGTTCCAGGTAGCCAATCTGTTCCGCAAGAAACGCCAGTACTCCAAGGCTATCGGCGCCTGCGAGCAGCTCAAGACGCTGTTTCCCAGGTCGCGTGAGGCCATGGCGGTTGGATATATCGTCGGACTCTGCCATCGCGACCGCAAGCAATACGACAAGGCGGTCGCCGCGCTGGATGCGGTGTCCGGGCGAATCGAGAACCGCAAGTCCGGTCTGGCCGCTGAAGCACTCTTCGAGTCGGCGCAAATACTCTACCGCAGCCTCAACAAGCCCGACGAGGCGATGAAACGCTACAAGCAGACCGCCGGTCTGGCCAAAGGCATCTCCGGCGAGCGGAGGGGGCAAATCCTCGAACAATGCTACTTCCACCTGGCGGAGTACAATTACAGGAAGAAGCAGTGGGCCGCAGCGCTGGAATACTACCTGTTCCTTCGAAAGCTCGGTACGAAGCTCAATATCCTTCCACGGATACTCGCCTGCCAGACCGCACTCGACAAGAACCCGATGGACCTCGTCACGACCGAAGAGGATCTCGCGTACATCAAGAAGAAAGTCGAGCAGAACCCGGGCACGCTCGCTGCGGCCGAAGCCGAAGTGTTCCTGCTCGACCGCGAACTCAAGGAAAACCGCAAAGTCGTCGCCGACGATCTGGCGGGCAAGTACCAGGCGCTGCTGAAGAAGTACTCCAAAGACGTCCTGGCCCAAACCCATCTCGCCTCATACATCTACCTCCAGGCCGGTTCGTGCTACACCACCGGGAAGAACAAGGAAGACGCCCCCAAGGCCGTTGCCCTCTTCGAAAAGGCACTGGCCGCAGGCGACAACTCTCCCTACAAGATACCGATCCTCGAAGGCATAGCACACGTGGCGGACATGTCCGGCGACCGGGCCAAAGCCTTCGCAACCTACCAGAAACTCTTCAAGCTTTCGAGCACCCGCGCCAAGGCCGACGCCAAAGACTCCCAAGCCCGCACGCAGACGCTGGAATACCTCAAGAGCATGCTCACGCGGGTCGATACCACCGATTCGGTCAAACAGGCCATCGCCACCGCACAACGCATAATGAGCGAGAAGGGGCAGTTTTCGGAAATCGCCAGACACGCGATGTTCTATGTGGGCGAGTTGCAGCATATGCGCAAGGACTACTCCGCCTCTGCCGCCACGTTCAAGAAGTTCGTCAAGGCGTACGGACCGAAACAGGACTCGCAGGGAGAAGTCGCAGACGCACCGTGGAAACCCGCCAAGACCGACGAGCAGGTCGAGCAGGTCTACCAGGCCTCAATTCACGTCGCACACTCCTGGTACCTCCAGGGCCACACCAGGAACATGCTCGAGGCCTACCAGTGGATCGTCAGGAACTTCCCAAACTCACACAAGCACGCCGCCGAAGCCCGCTACTGGGTGCTGATCGACACACTCAAGGGCAAAGCGGGCAAGAAACCCGAAATCAGGAAAACAACCGCCGAAGGCCTCTGGACGCAACTGGTGCATCCGGCGTTTAACTTCGGCAGCCGCGACTTCGCGGGCAAATACCACCCGTGGGTGCGTGATGAAGCAACCCAGCGGTACGTAAAAGCCGCCATCCTCAAAGCCGGCGAACTCTACAGCGAACTGCGTGAGCACGAACGAGCGGCGAATATCTTCGGGGCCTACCTGGCGCTGTATTCTCCCTCTTCGTCGTCCCGCAGGCGCAAGGGTCAGTCGAACTCTGAAGACGATGATATGTTCCGCATCGCCCGCTACGCCCAGGGCAGGGAATATATCGCCCTCGGAGACATCCCCGCGATGATCAGTTGCTACGGGGCATATATCGACAGCGCACGCGACGACCGTTTCCGCGGATCGGCGTTGCACTTGCTCGCCCACCACGCAGCCAAGATGGGCGATCCGTCGGCCGTTGACGCATACGCGACACTTCTGGACGAATACGGACCCAATGACAAGGACGCCGAGGGCAAAATCATCCCCCTGCCCAAAGACCAGTGGATCCGCCAGGGCAAGAGTTCCAGGTCCCGCCCGCATTGGGACGGCGTGCGTATCGCCCCCCCCAAGGGCCTCGACCTGAGCAAAGTGAGGTTCGCCTTGGCGCTGTACTACTGGGACAAAAAGGACTGGGGACACTGCGCCCGCGTGCTCGCACCGTTCAGCGAAGACCCCCGCCTGTTTGACAGCAAGGTCCGCGACAAGGCCCTCTATATGGCCGGGCGGAGCTACTTCAACATCACCGACTTCGCCCGCAGCAGCAAGGCCCTGACCAGGCTGATCCGCGACCACGAGAATTTCAGGGCCCTGGAGGAGGTCTACGTCTTCGCCGCCCGGGCCGCTCTGTCCGGAAAGAACTGGGCCGAAGTCACCCGGCTGTGCGAAACCTTCAACAAGAAATGGAAGCGATCGCCAAACCGACCGCATATCGACCTCTGCTGGGCGGTGGCCGCCCTCAGGCAGGGAAACACCGGCGTCGGCGTCAAACGCCTGCAGTCCATCGCATCGAGCGATACCTACCAGGACGTCAAAGGCAGCGCCGAGGCGCAGCTCGCCGGACACTTCATGACCCGCAAACCACCGGACTACAAAACCGCGCTGAAGCACTATAACGCGAGCCTGACGCTGTATCCGAGAGTACATCACTGCCTGGCGGCTGCGAAGTGCTGCATAGCCCTGAAGCGGTGGAAAGAGGCCCGCGACCTGCTGGTCAGAACGGCACGCGAATTCCCGGGCGGCGACCGCCAGGTGCTCCACGAGGCCAAACGGCTGCTGCCCGGTGTAATGAAGAAACTGGCAAACTAGACTGGAGACGTCGAATGGACAGATGGATGAAGATAATGGCAGTCGTAATGGTCTGGGGACTCCTGGCAACGGTCGGAGTCGCACAAGAGGAAGGCCCTGACTTCGAGTCACTCATCGAAGATAAGGACGAGGTCCTCAAGGGGGAAATGGCCGAAGCGCCCCCAGGCGACAACAAGGAATTCACGGTCGTCACCGACGATGACGTCAGTACGCTGGAACTCGGCGACATCTACAAGAACAACAGCACGTTCTTCAAGGTAACGCAAATCCGTTCGAAGGGAACCGAGGGCGGCGAGTTTGTGGTCGCCCGGACAAACGGTAAGCGAGACCCCGGGCGCAAATGGAGCAGAGTTTCGGGCTTGGGACCGATCAGCATCGACAGCCGCGAAACCCTGCTCGACAGGTTCTTCAGCGGCGGATTTCTCATGTGGCCAATCGCCTTCCTGCTGCTTCTGTTGATAGTGATTTCCCTCAATTCCGCCTGGGTCTACCGGCGGGGCAAGCAGGCGCCGCAGCGTTTCGTGGACGCTTCGCAGCGGGCCCTGGAAGACGGTGACGTCAAGCGATTCGGCGACCTTGCAGCCGGCGAGAAGGGCCTCTTCGCCAGCGTCTGCTGCGCCATGGTCAACAAGTTCGACACGTCGACCACCGAAGACATCCAGATCCGCTGCCAGGCCGAAGCCAAGCGGCAGATAAGCGTGCTCCGCGTACCGCTGAAGGGCCTGAACTTCATCGCCGCGATCGCCCCGCTGCTCGGGCTGCTCGGTACGGTTATCGGAATGATAATCTGCTTCGACAGCCTCTCCGAAGACGCCGCGTCGGCCGCCAAAGCCCAGGCGATGGCCGGTGGAATCAAAGTGGCACTGCTGACCACGGCAGCGGGATTGAGCGTCGCGGCACCGGCGCTGCTTGCATTCTTCATCTTCAACCAGAGGCTCAACCTGACCATCTCGTACTGCGAAACGCTCGCCGGCGACTTCGTTCACGAACTGGCGGTTGTAAAGAGAAAGATGCACCCGTCCCCCAGCGGCGAGACAAGCGAGGAGGGCCAATCATGAACTTCACCGACGTCGAAGAAGAGCAGGCAATTCGCATGAACCTCGATCCGATGATCGACTGCGTGTTCCTGCTGATTATCTTTTTCCTGGTAACAACATCATTCATCAAGCTCGAGCAGGACCTGACGATTAACCTGCCCGTCCAAAGCCGCCAGCTCAAGACCAAGGCCCCCCCGCCGCGCCCGATTGTCGTCAAGGTCAAATATCTCCCGGGCGGTAAGGCCTATTACCAACTGGAGAACGAGCAAATGCCGATCTCCTCGCTCCGCATCAGGCTCAGCAGGGCTCGCGTGCGATCCAAGGACCAGACCTCCGTCGTCATCCGCGGCGACCGGAGGGTCAAATGGGAGCACGTCGCCGGCGTCATGAGCTGCTGTGCGCAGGCGGGCATAACCAAGGTCTCCGCCACCGTTGAGATAAGCAACACCCAAGGATAATCCGGATGCAGCGTAAAGCCGACAATACCGACAGCAAGACACCGCCGATGTTCGATTGGCGCCCGCGATCTGTGGAGGTCGTCAACAAACGGGCGGTGCTGGTCGGTACGCTGATCTTCACGGTGCTGGTTGCAATATCGGTCTTCTGGAAACTCTACCCCGCCGCGGACACCAAGGCGAATCTCAAGGAGTTCCAGTTCTCCGTCGACGAGCCGGTTGTCGAGAAATTCGAACTCAGCGACCCGAAACGCGATCTGATTCTCGAACAGCCCGAGGAACTCGCCGACGAAACCGAACTCGACGAACGCCCCGACATTCGCATGACTATCACCGAGACCGACGTGGTGATGACCGAGGAATTCGTCCAGACGCAAAATATCGAGGTCGACACGCCGGAAATATCACTCGATGCCACCGAGGTGGACATCGACGCGCCCGAGGAGATTACCGAAGAGTCGCCAAACGTCGCATTCGCCCTGAATCCCATCGCCGCGACGGTGTCGACCCCGGCGGATATCTTCAAGTACAAGAACCCCGTACCGGCGCCCGACAAGGCAGTCGAATTGCACTGGATCAACCGGGCGCCCAAGCCCAGCCGCAACGTCAAGGCGCTGCCCAAAACTTTCGGCCGCCAGGACGCCACGCCCGCAATCGGAAAGCTCGGACCGACGAATATGGCGCTGTTCGGAACGGGCGATTTCTTTCGTACGATGACACGTTTCGGGGGCGTCAAAGCCAAGGCCTCCGTTGATGGCGCGTTGGCATGGTTGGCGAGGCACCAGGAGCCCGACGGCCACTGGGACGCCAAGAAATACGGAGGCGCAGCGAACGCCGATGTCGGGGTAACTGGTCTTGCCGTGCTGGCGTTGATGGGCGGGGGCAATACCACCCGCAAAGGCGAGTACCGCCGCAACGTCCTTCGCGGACTGCAGGCTCTCATTCGCATGCAGAACAAGGCTGGGCTTGTCGCCTCGAAATCGAAAGGAAACCTGTACAACCATGCGATCGCCACGATTGCTTTGTGCGAAGCGTACGGGCGGGCGAGGGACGAACGCGTTGGCCTGGCCGCGAGGCTTTCGGTGGACTTCCTGGCAAAAGCGGTCAATCCCGATGGTGGTTGGCGCTACACGCCGAACTGCGGTGAGAGCGACATGTCAGTGACCGCCTGGTGCATCCAGGCGTTCAAGACCGCCAAGCTCGCGCGGATCAAGTTCGATCATGCGCTCTACTCGCGATCCCTTTCCTACGTCGACAGCGTTACCCACGATGGCGCCTCGAGCGATTCGAGCGGAGCGGTTGGCTACATGTTCTCCCAGCAGCAGAGCGGTAGCGACGGGCATCCGGCGCTGACGGCCGCGGGCGTGCTTGTCAGGCAGTTCAGCGGTACGGGCGTCAAGTCGCACCTGCTGGTCAAGGGCGCGGCGCTTATGCGAAAGCAGGCCCCGAGCTGGAAAAGCCAGGACTTCTATCTCTGGTACTACGCCACCTATGCCATGCACAATATGGGCGGAGAGAACCGCGTGTGGTGGAACCGGAGGGTCCGCGACGTCCTGGTCGAGAATCAGTGCAAGACCGGAGACAACGAAGGCAGTTGGGATTACGAGCAGGCTAAATGGGGAAAGCGCGCCGGTCGGGTATACACTACCGCACTGGGCGCACTGTGCCTGGAAGTCTATTATCGCTACTCGGCGGCGATGAACAGCTTCGGCGTGGCGCCGGATCTTGACGATCTGTTCCTGCAGTAGCTCCACGCGAACATTTCATTTTCTTGTCTTTTTGCTGTAAAAAAACTGATTTCGCCTTGCGTGTTTTGCCGATTCGGATATACTACTTCGCTTGGTTTACCCCCCTGCCGGTACTTTTCCGGCTGGGCGCTGCGATTTAAAGCGGCCCCATCATCTAGTGGCCTAGGATTCCGGCTTTTCATGCCGGCAACCGGAGTTCGAGTCTCCGTGGGGTCAAGGAATGCAACCCCTTGCTATTGCAGGGGGTTGCATTATTTTGTAATACACTGTAAACACAGGATCCCGCGTGTTCACTCTGCTCTGACTGCACGCTCTTACAATCGCTTGCAGACGTGTACTGCACCGGATTCTGCACCGCTTTCCGCGATGCTTCGGCGAAGTGGCCTTCGGTGACTTGGAGATAATGCTTGTTGGCAATCTGCGTAGAATTTCCGATCCACCTGCAAACAACGTGAATCGGGAACTCCTGCACGAGTTCTGTCTCACGGGTAGACCGGAGGTTCTGAAACAGCTTTGGCCATGGCGTCAGACCCGCACGTTTGATTATCCGGTTCAACTGGGTCCGAAGGTTAACACTCGCATCACGACACCGAGTGACAACATACTCGCTCCCCGGTTCTGCCGCTTCAAAACACTCTGTAAGGTACGGGGCCAGTTCGGGGAAGATCGGAACTTTTCTGACACCCCCATCGGCATGGTGTTCGGTCTTGGTAGCGTGGACGGTAAACCTGTCGCGTGCCCAGTCAATGTCCGCCCACTTCAAACGTAATACCTCTGACGGGCACCGCAAGCCGCCAAAGCGACACAGGGCGAAGATCAGCCGCCACTGAGCATCAGGGCAAGCATCAAGCACGGCCTGCGCTTCGGTCTGACTGACGAAATAGTACCGCGTCGTGTTGGCGTAGTGCCCACACTGGACATCCGCAAAGGGATTCTCGGTGATGATCTTCTTTTTGATAGCCGCCGCAAAGAATTGCCTCGCCCGCTTGCATCACTTTCCCCGTTGGCTCGATGGCAATGGCACTCTCGAAAGCGGCACTGGCATCGTCGTATTGCCCACGTCCAGCGTAGATAACGCCCATGCGGTAATCTGCGTCAGATTGTTGAAGAGTGGCACCGGCGGGCATTACCCAATATCAGGACGAAACCGTTTGAAGAAACGTGGATTGATTTCGGCTGGGGATGGCCGAGGGTCCTGACTCCCATGAGATTGGATCTGATGAAAGATGCCCTGAAGGCAGCAAGAGAAAACCCGATAGCCGATTCGCCCTACGAGATTGAAGACGTGAGAGTGCTTGTAGCGTTATGTCGAGAACTGCAACTGCTCATTGGCAATGATCCGTTCTTTCTCTCTACGAGGACTGCCGGTCGCTTGCTCGGGGTGGATCATACGACAGCATGGCGTTGGCTGTTTCTGCTGGAGACCGATGGTTGGATCAAGACTGTCGAGAAGGGTGGAACGGCCAAGAACCCCCGCAAGGCTACACGATACCGATACGTCGGGCCGCCGGATACTAACCTAACCGAAAGGAAATGAGAAATGCCCCGTGACATCAATCTAGATTCTGCTGAGGCTTACTGCCAAAAGGGCATGCAATACGGCCTGTGTGGGCAATACGACAAGGCCATCGCCGCCTACCAGAAGGCCGTCAGTATCAATCCGAATTTCGCTGAGGCCTACCACCGTATGGGCTTCACATACGAATGTCTTGAGCAATACCCCAATGCTCTCGTCGCCTACGTGAAGGCCATTGGCGTGGATCCAGATTACGCTGATGCGTATTACGGCATGGGCTCCGCCTACGAGAACCTTGGGCAAGATGCCGATGCTCTTTCCGCCTATAAGAAGGCTGTTGCCCTCAAACCAGATGACGCTGATGCGTATTTCCGAGTGGCTGGTTCACCAGTGAGGAAATGCCTTTCAATGCCCTCGCCAACTGAAAGACTTGTCTGTTTCTTGTACCCGGTTCGGTCGGAAGTGTGGCTTGAATTGCGTTTTCCACTTCGTCCTCCCCAACCTTGGCTCTCAGTTTGCTTCTGCTTGCTCTGACTGCGTCCGACTGCTTCCGTTGTCTTCCGTTTGCTTCCGTCTTCTTCTGTTGCACGGGTTCCCCCAAAAGCCCGGATTTTTCGGGGGCGATTTTTGGAATTGGTCCGTCGGGCAGAGGGACTATCCAGCGATAGTACTGACCATTTGGATGTGGGCTGGGTGGCAGTGTACAAAGAGATCTGGCCCCGCGCAGTTCGCCGTCCCTGAACATCGTCGTCTTGTTCAGCTTGGCTGTAAAATAGACATGATAGCCTTTGCCGGTCTGAACCGTCGGCAGCGTCTTGGCCAACTTGGGGAACTTCTTGGCCCACTCGCGATAGGCTTCGGCCTCGTCAAAATCTCGACAGGCCAGATTTCCGCTGACTGGCCCCAGAATCACACCTATCCCCGGATGTCTCCCATCCTTGAGCCAACTCAGCAATCGTTTGGCGTCTGGCGGTTCTTTCTGGTAGCGTTTCCATCTTGTAGCACCACGCTTCTTACCATTCTCGAACTTCATCGGAACGATGCTCCAGCCGCGATCCGCATACTCCAGTGCGGCTATAAGCAATGGGTTCATGTTGCCTTTCGCTGCGGCCATTGCTATCCCTTCCTCCGGAACTCGAACAGCGGACACGCGTAATTACTACAGAGCCGGACTTCCCGTGGGCTAAACCCGCAGCACTGGAGACAGAAACTCCTGATCGCCGCCTTCCGGCTGCCGTCCCATGCCCGCTCAAGCAGTTTGCGGTACTTGGGCGAAATACTGGCGAGCGACTCTTTACGCCTTGCCTGACGTTCGGAGCTTGCGAAGCCGTCTTTGGCCCCAGTTGCACAGACATGGCTCTGCCCCCTATGACCCCGATGCGTTCGGCGATCGTTGATTCTGGAGCCCCCATGTATACCCTGAGTGGGTACATCGGGAGCCAGTCTGTGCTGGCGTGGCGATCGAGTCATCGCAAGCCCCCTCTCGTAGGAGCCTGACCCCGAAGATGAGCGATGACCGCTTCCGGATCGAATACGTACCGACCACTCGGTAGGTCAAGTCGTGGAATGAGTCCCTGCCGCGCCCACCGCCGGATGCACTCCGCCTTCACGCCGATCAGATCGCCCATTTCTGCCGGACTGACGAATCGTGGTAATTGTGTTTCATTGGCCATGTACCCCAATCTAGTCCAGCGAGGATTGGCCTACCAGAAACGTGTTGCGCTTATGCCGGTTGTGGTGCTTTTGTCACGGTTTTTGTACGGTTGTCACGGTTTCCCCGGTCGAGATCTCTTCAAATCTGGCAGGTCTGGCAAGACCTTCTGCAACTCCGGCCACTGCCTAGTAAGTGCATCGGGACGATACTTGAACGCTTGGCCCTCTTGAAGGCGGCGATAGCTTCGGCGTATTGCCCAAGCTTGCCATAGCTAATGCCCATTTCGCAATATGCATCAGCAGAATCTGGATTGACGGTGCTATACATCTCTCACGTCCTTTCCGTTAGGGTTACTGTCCTGCCGCCTCGGCGGCATGCTCGACCTACTCATCATAGACAGCCCGACTGCGATTAACGGCATCGATTTCGCAGTCGTCGCGAGCCCATCTCCAGCATTCCTCCCTATACTACTAGCTGAATATTGCCCAAAATCAAGCAGTCACAATCACGCTCATCCACTGGGTGCTCTATTAGCATCCAGATCGCGGGCCTTCTCTGAACGGATATCACCTACCACTTGACTCCGCAGACCAATCCGGCCAGAATGGAGATGACATATTGAACTTGGTCTGACCAAGCGTAGCGTCACCGGAAAACTGCGACTTTTTCGAAATGGACGAACGACACCCTTGGCAGGCTCCCACTACGGGAGTCTGTCGGTGATCCTCGTCCATGGGCTGTCGCAGGCCCTCCGGTGGGGTAGTCGGCGGCTCCCTTTCTTATGTGTCTCGGGGCCGACAACAGCCAGAAAATCAGGGATTCAGTTCAGGGAGCTGACTATGGCACATGTTAACTGCCCAAAATGTAGGGAGCGGCTTCGACTCCCGTCGATTCATAAGAAACAGGGCGTTCGATGTCCAGCCTGTAAGCACGAATTCGCTGTCTCACCTCCGAGTCCGCCGCGACCGTCGCCGGATAACGACACCGGTGGACGAATGATTCAAGTGATATGCCCAGAGTGCCATGAGCAAGTTGGAGTGCCATGGGCACGGGCGGGCGCGGTGGAAATCTGCATCCATTGCGGCAAGAATATGACGATTCCAATCAATGCCGGTGGTGCCGAAACGACAGATAAGATGATATCGGGCCTAATCGCTTGGCCTGTATGGACCGTGCTCTTCTTCATGATAGTGGGACTGATAAGCTGCATTCCGGCGACTCCATCCAAGGGCGGAGAAGAGTATCTCGTTGAACTGGCCCTTATTGTATATGTAGCGGGTGGTTTTGGGTCTTGGACTTCACTCTTCTGGCATCTCAAGAAACGCAGATGGCAACGGGAGCATGGCGCCAATGCAGCCGTGCCTCCGAACTTTTTTGACGAGGGACCTTGACGAGCTTTGAGTCGTTCAACAACCGTCGTTCAGCAGCATGAACCTCAACTGAAGACAGAGTTAAGGGGTAGATACGCGGTGTCATTGAGTTCAACGTAGCGCCCGTCCTGTTTCTGTGACCAATGAGCCGCATAGGCCTTGAACCAAGTGGCGTAAGCATTGAATTTAACAAGGGGTTACAGAATGAGCCCCGCAGAAGCGGTGCATTATCCGGTGCAGAAGAGGCGATTTCCGGGGATTTCGACTGCGATTCACAACAAGTAATCGGCGCTGTCCAAGGCGGGGCGGCGGGGCATTGTCGCCATGGTCAATGCCTCACAGGTCCGGAAGTAGATCACGGGGCCTACTGCGGCAATCGGAATGGAGCAGGTCAGTCAAGAAATCGGCTAC
>CAZSLS010000057.1:0-31864 GCA_964607575.1 uncultured Planctomycetaceae bacterium
AAGTCAGCAAGGACGGCAAGGTGGTCTACTACGAAGCCGAGTGGAAAAGCGGCGGTAAGGAAATCGAAATCGAAGTCGATCCCAGCGGTAAACTTCTGAGTAAGGAAGTCGAAGACGACGATGATGATGACGATGATGATGACGACTGATTCGGCTTGCCCTGAGCTTGCCGAAGGGGATTTGACAATTGGAGCTAAGGGGGCAGTTGAACGTGGGTGGGATCGGTATCTCGCTTGTCTTGGTCAGTTGGTTACCCTACTATTCATATAGGTAGCGGCAGTCGATTAACGCTGCGCGGGAGATGGAAGCAATGAGACGCATTTGCGCCTGGTGCCATACGGACCTTGGGGAGATTGAGTCGCAAGCCAATTCCGAGAACACCATCACCCACGGGATATGCCATTCGTGCGCCACTCGCCTCAGTTCGGTCAGAGGTGAGCCCCTCATGGAGTTTCTCGACCGTCTGGGCGTTCCGGTGCTTCTGGTGGAGTCTGAACCGAGAATACTGACGGGCAACAAGCCCGCCTGCCAACTGCTCGGTAAGGAACTCCCCCAAATCGAAGGGCACAAAGGCGGAGAGGTGATCGAGTGTGCCTACGCAAGTACCCCCGACGGATGCGGACAGGACGTGCACTGCAAGGCATGCACGATCAGGAACACCGTCCTGGAGACGTTTGAAACGGGCAGGAGTTTCCTGCATGTCAAGGCATTCCCGAACATCCAGTTCGACCAGGACACCAGGACGATGTCACTGGAGATATCTACCGAGAAGGTCGGCGAGGTCGTCCTGCTGCGCATCGACAACTTCGGTGATCCGGATTGACGAGCATTTCCCGGCAATGGCTTGCATAATTGCCCAGCCGCTGCAAAATACACTTCCTTAGTTTACGTAATCCCTTTGAAAGGCGGTTTCATGTTAGATAAACGGAAACTCCGGCGGCGCGAGTTCCTCAAAGCCGCAGGGCTCGGTACACCACTGGTCCTCTCGGCGCTAAGCGGCGCCTTGGCCGCCCCGGCCGACGAGAAACGTCCCAATATCCTCTGGATCACCTGCGAAGATATCAGTGCAGATCTAGGCTGCTACGGCGACGAGTATGCCCGCACTCCGAATCTCGACAAGCTGGCGACTCAGGGTGTGCGGTACACCAACGCGTTCGGTACGACCGGAGTGTGCGCGCCGAATAGATCGTGCCTTATCACCGGCGTCTATCCACCGGCGCTGGGCAGTCATGACATGCGGTCAAACTCGCGACTACCGGATTCCATCAAGTGTTTCCCCGAGTATCTGCAAGCCGCGGGATACTACTGCACCAACAACTCCAAAACCGACTATAACTTCCCCGTGCCCAAAGCGGCGTGGGATCAATGCAGCCGCAAGGCACACTGGCGAGCGCGAAAACCGGGCCAACCGTTCTTCGCCGTGTTCAACTTTACGATAACCCACGAAAGCCGCTGCCGCCGCACCTCCAAAGACCAAACCACCTTCGACCCTGCCAAAGTGCCCATCCCCCCCTTCCATCCCGACACGCCGGAGGTCCGGGGCAACTGGGCCCATTACTATGAGAACATCAGAACCATGGACGCACAGGCCGGTAAGCTGCTGGCGAGCCTCGATGCCGACGGTCTGGCCGACAACACGATCGTTTTCTTCTTCTCAGACCATGGCGCCGGGCTACCGGGGTGCAAGAAATGGGTGTGGCATTCGGGGCTGCACGTACCGTTTATCGTCCGCTTCCCCGCGAAGTACAGCAAACTCCAGCCGGGCAAGACCGGAGGCGTGTGCGATCGCATGGTGAGTTTCGTGGACTTCGCCCCGACCGTGCTGAGCCTGGCAGACGCAAAAATCCCCAATCACATGCAGGGCAGCGCGTTCCTGGGCGCCAAGGCGGGCAAGCCCCGGCGCTACGTTTACGCCCACCGCGACCGCATGGCCGAGCGGTACGATACCGTGCGGGTCGTGCGGGACGCCGGATACCAGTACAACCGCAACTTCATGCCGCATCTCACCTGGTCGCAGTTCGTCAGTTACACCGAACAGATGCCCACGATGAAGGTCTGGCGGAAACTCGCCGAGGCCGGAAAGCTGGTCGGAATCCAGAAACGCTATTTCCAACCGACCAAACCGCCCGAGGAGTTGTACGACACCAAAACCGATCCGCACCAGATCAACAACCTAGCCGGCGATCCGAAGTACAAGGACGTTCTCGAGCGAATGCGCGCCGAGTGCGCCGATTGGATGAAACGCACCGGAGACCTCGGGCTCCTTCCGGAATACGAACTGTTCACCCGCGCCGCGGGCAGTACACCGTGGCAAATCGGGCGTGATCCTCGCAAGAACCCGGTAGGCGACCTGCTGGCCGCGGCGAGTCTCGCCGGCGCAATGGATGCAGGCAACGTCCCAAAGTTGGTGAAACTGCTCACGGATCCCGAGCCGGCCGTCCGCTGGTGGGGCGCCATCGGACTGGTCGCCCTGAAAACCAAAGCCTCCCCCGCCGCCGACGCCCTGACCGCCGCTCTGAAGGACAAGGCGCCGAACGTCCGCATCGCCGCAGCCGAAGCATTGTGCAATATCGGTAAGCGATCGCAAGCGATGGGCGTGTTGATCGAAGGCCTCAAGCATGACACACCGTTTATCCGCCTCCGCGCGCTGAACGTCCTCGATCGCCAGGGCAAAAACGCCAAATCCGCCCTGCCGCAGATTCGCCAGGCATCGATGAAATCGCGCCAGTTCGGACATGTCGCTTCGTATGTAGGCAGGATGGTGTCGCATCTGGGCCGTGGTCGTTGAGCCAACTGCCAACTGCCCACTGCCAATTGCCAGCCGTTTATAGTATAGTACCCCGTTCCACCCGGCGCAGGAGCCCGGGAGAATCGACAAGAGAAAGGGTATCGAGATGTTGTCTCAACAAGCTATGCAGGACAGGTATCAACGGAACATCGTCTTCGGCGTGCGGGTCGCGCTAACCGACGGCGAAGACGCAATGGCCGCAATACTGGCCGCTATCAACGCAGCCGACGCCAGGTGCGGTCTGATCACACTGGCGGAAGAACGCCACGGATCTGTTCTCCACGATCTGCAGATATTCACCACCGGCGACGAGCAGATGGCCCGCACGCAAAAAGCTATCGAAGATATCGAGGGCGTCGAACTCATCGAAGTGGTCGACCTGGCGATGGAACTCCACCGCGGCGGTTCGACTCATGTCAAGTCCCGCGTGCCGATCAAGTCCAACACGTCTCTGCGCATCGTTTACACCCCCGGTGTCGCCCGCGTCTGCCTCGCTATCGAAGCGGAGCCCGAACTGGCATGGGAGTACACCGGCATCGGAAACAAGATCGCCATCGTCACCAACGGGACAGCCATCCTCGGCCTCGGCGATATCGGATGCCTCGCCGGTCTGCCCGTGATGGAAGGCAAAGCCGCCATCTTCGCCGAGTTCGCGGGGATATCGGCGGAGCCCGTGCTGATAGACACACACGACCCCGACGAGTTCGTCCACGTCATGGAGAAAATCGCCTGCGGTTACGGCGCGATCCAGGTTGAAGACGTCAAGGCGCCCGAGTGTTTCAAGATCACTCGCGAATTGGACAAGCGCCTGAAAATTCCGGTCCTCCACGACGACCAGCACGGAACGGCCAGCATCGTCCTGGCCGGACTGGTCAGCGCGATCAAGAAGACGGGCAAGAAGATGGAAGACATGACCACGGTTATCAGCGGCGCCGGAGCGGCGGGCACTGCCATCGCCGACGTCCTGACCGCCGCGGGCATTCCCGACGTGGTACTCGTCGACTCGGTGGGCATCATCCATCGCGGGCGAACCGAGCGAATGAACGCGGAGAAAGAGGCGCTCGCCGAGCGAACCAACAAGGAAAACATCTCCGGGACGCTGGCCGATGCAATGAAGGGGCGAGAACTGTTCATCGGCGTCAGCCAGCCCGATATCGTCACCGGCGACATGGTCCGCTCAATGGCCGCCGACCCTGTTTTATTCCCGCTGGCAAACCCGGTCTCGGAAATATCGAAGGACGACGCTCTCGACGCCGGCGCCGCCATATACGCCGACGGACGAATGATGAACAACGCCATCGCATACCCGGGCCTCTTCCGCGGCGCAATGGAAGCACGCGCCGAGAAGTTCACCATGGAAATGCTGATGGCCGCCGCCGAAGCGCTCGCCGACATGGTCCCCGAAAACGAACTCCTGCCCGAAATGATGGACCGCAACACGCACCTCGGCGTGGCTACCGCGGTCAAAAAAGCCGCCGAAATCCCCAACGCCCGACCGGTTCAGTAACGTTGCCCCCGAAAAAGGGGTCAGGACTCTTTGTTTCTTATTTCCCCCGACGCACCAAACAAAGAGTCCTGACCCCTTTTTGTTTTCGGGCCACCCTGTCGCCACCCCCCGCACTTATAACGAACCAGACGCCAAGACAACCAGTGATTTCTCGCAATCAAAACGCTTCTTGAACCCGCGGGGCTAAGAGGCGATGATTAGGGACCGTTGATTCAGTTTCGTATTCCACTTAAGGAGCAGGTTATGGACAGGCGTCAGTTTCTTCAGGCCGCGTCGGCGACGCTCGCGGCTGCGACGATAGCTTCGTCGCTGGAAGCAGCAGAAAAATCACCAAAGACCACCAAAAAGGAAAAACCCATGAACATAGTAGTAGCAGCAGACCCGTTCGCCCTCGATCTCAAAGATTCGGTAATCAAACACCTGACCGAAGCAGGACACAAGGTCACAGACGTCGGAGCGACCAAGGACAAGGAACTCGCCTATTACGACGGCGCTGCCGCCGCATGCAAAGTTATCCAGGCCGGAAAAGCCGATCGCGGCGTGCTGTTCTGCGGGACGGGAATGGGCATGTCGATCGTCGCCAACAAGTTCAAGGGCGTAACCGCCAGTTGCGTCGAGTCGGTCTACGCGGCACAGATGTCGCGGGCGATCAACGACTCGAACGTACTGACGATGGGCGCAATGTTCATCGCCGGCTGGAAAGCCAACGCGATGGTCGACGCCTGGATGAAAACCAAACACACCGAAGGCCTCGAAGGCTTCGCCGACTTCCTCAAACAGGCAGTCAAGAAAGTAGACGCAGTAGACCAGGCCAACCTGAAGTAACCTTTCCAAGCCTTGATGCGTAGAAACGCTTGAATGGGAGAACTTGCGATGAGACGACCTGCGATTAGCGTTTGCGCCTTGGGGATGGTTATTTGTTTGGTCTGTCTTCCGGCGATGGCGCTGCGCGAGGGCGATGGGGCCACGTGGAAAAAGACCACATCCAAAGGGCCCGACGCGCAGGTTCCCGGTTGGTATATCAACCTCGGTATCACCGGCGCACGGGCGAAGATACCCGACGATCAGCCGAAGGTCCTCGAAGTGATGTATGTATTTGAGGGCACCCCCGCGGCGGCAGGTCTGAAAGTCGGCGACAAGATTATCGGCGCAAACGGCAGGCGATTCGCCGAGGCGCACAAGTTCGGTTACGGCGTGAGCAAATTCGGGTACGAAGGCCCGATGATGGACTTCGGTAATGCGCTGGAGGCCAGCGCGGGCAAGGTCCTCAAGGGCAAGCTGGTAATCGAAGTGGTGCGCGCCGGGCAAAGCAAACGCGTCGATCTGAAGCTCCCCACGAAGTACGGGCAATACTCCAAAACGTACCCCTACGACTGCCCCAAGACCGATCGGATCCTGCAGGAACTCTATGCCTATCTGATCCGCAAACAGCGCGATAACGGTTTGTGGAGCGGGCGGCCTCACATTAACGCATTTGCCGCGCTGGCGTTGATGGGCGGCGGGCGGCGGGAATACATGCCCGCAGTAAAGAAAGCCGTCCAGGCGATGGCGCGATCCACCACCAACCAAACGAGTTTCGGCGGGCTTTCTTCGTGGAAGTACGGCATGTACGGGGCAACGCTGGGCGAGTATTACCTGCTTACCGGCGAGAAGTGGGTTCCACGTGAGTTGCAGGAGATCAACGAGTGGTTGTTCAAGGCCCAGGCGCCTAACGGCGGTTGGGGTCATCGGCCTCATAATGTCGTCGGCGAGGGCAACGGGTATGGGGCCATCTGCGTGATAACGATGCAGTGCAAGATGGCCTGGTCGCTGATGCAGCGGTGCAAACTCACCGTGGACCCCAAGCGTTTCGAGGCCGCACACGCCTTCGTCGTAAAGGGAACAAACAAGTTCGGATACGTCTGGTACAAGGACGGCGGCGCGGGCAACTCGCGATACGCCGACATGGGTCGCACGGGCGCCGCGGCACTGGCGCACTACCTGAGCCCGAGCGGGGGGAAGGTATACCACGATTACGCGAAACTCGCCGCGCAGTGCATCGGAGATCATCCCAAAACGTTCCCCGACACGCACGGTTCGCCGCTTCTGGGCATGGCATGGACGGCGCTGGGGGCGGCGGTCGATCCGCCGAGTTTCAGAAAACTGATGGACCACAACCGCTGGTCCCTGTCGCTGGCGCACTGCCCCGACGGAACGTTCTACTACCAGCCCAACCGCGACAACAACGCCCAGGACTACTCATCCGCCCCGCGACTGGCCGCCACCGCGGCTACGGCGCTGATCCTGTCGATAAAGAACCGCAAGCTGCAGATGACCGGCGCCAAACTCAGCGGGTCGGAAGTCATCGCCGCAACCGTCGAAGCGATAACCAAAGCCGAAAAGGCACGCAAATACGACAAGGCCTGGCAGGCGTGCAGGCGCCTGGGCCAAATGGTCTACGACGGCACGCCGGAGTACCCGTTCTACACCCAGGCCGTCGGGCGGCTGGAGAAGATCGGGACGAAGCTGTCGACCGATCTTGCAGCCCGCACACCGCAAGCGAACCTCAGGGAACTGCAGGCGTTCGTCAAGACATGGGAAGGCTGCAAGGGACTCGATCCGGTAAACAAGCAGGTCAACGCCTACGGCCAGCAGCAGTT
Source organism: uncultured Planctomycetaceae bacterium (assembly GCA_964607575.1). Classification (GTDB taxonomy): domain Bacteria; phylum Planctomycetota; class Phycisphaerae; order SM23-33; family SM23-33; genus BS750m-G57. The sequence goes on from CAZSLS010000057.1 coordinate 6,935, forward strand.
GAGCAAACTCATGTCGAGCAAGGCACCCGGACCGGCGGCGCTGGGCAAGTTCGTCGAGCAGTGGTCGGAGTACCCCGTAGCGGAAACCGCCCGCAAAGCACTCGCTGAAAAAGGCGAAAAGGAACTCGCCGCACTGACAAGCCAAACCAAAAAGCTGTCAATACTGAAGCTCAAAGCCTTCGAGCGGAGATGGTCCGGAACGCCCGCCGCGGAAAAAGCCAAGTCGATGGCCAACGAACTGGCAATGGCGGATCTCGAGCGGATCCTGAAACTCAGGCCCAACGCGACGCTGTACACCGGTTTCCTGAAGCGATGGAAAGGTTACGGCGTCTACGATCATGCCACCGAGAAGTTCGACGAGAAGGTCAAACCGCTGCTGGAGAAGATCGACACCGGTAAGGACGCCGACCGGGCGATGAAGCTCAAACGCTTCGCCGCGAGTTGGGACCCCCTACCGGTCGCCGAAGACGCCCGCGCTCGCCGAGACGCCGTCGCTGCGAGACTGCTGACCGCAATCGAAGCCCTGACATCCGACAGGCTCAAGTACTACCGCCTGCGCAGTTTTCTCCGCACCTGCGGCGACACTTCTGCAGCCGACGAGGCCCGGACAACGCTGAAAGAACTCGTCGAGGCCCTCAAGACCAAGCCCCGCAATTGACGCAGCCCCAAGCGACCGCTTAGAATGCCGCCTTGCAATATCGGGCTCGATCGGCCCGCAACGTAAGGAGCTGTCGTATGACTCGTAAGAAAAGCGTCTGGGGCAAGCGGGCGTTTATCGCCGGTTTCGTAATCCTGACCAGCCTCTGCTGGTGCCCGTGGGCCTACGGACACATCACAGGGCGAACGCTGGCGATCCCGACCTGGGCGGTTGGTGCGTATATCTGTGCAGCCGCGTTGTTCGTTCTGGAATGGGTATTCCTGTTCGCAAGCGGAATGGCTGTCACCGACGAAGAATTGCCCGGAGTGCTCAGCGATCTCGAAGCGGTCGGCCGCGACAAAGCAACTGACGGGGAGGGCGAATAATGTTCAACCAGAAGATCGCCATTCTCACCGGCATCTGCCTGGCCTCAGCGCTGGTAAGCTACGCCGCCTACCGCCGCGGAAAATCCAAGAGCGCCGACGACTACTTCGTAGCCGGTTCGTCGCTGGGATACTTCGTGCTGATCTTCAGCCTGCTGGCCTCGTTCCTCAGCGCGTTTGCGATGCTGGGCATTTCAGGCATGGGATTCCGCCTTGGCTTCGGGTCGCTGTTCGTCCTGACGGTCAACCTGATCCCACTGGGCTTCCTGTGGTACTTCATGCACCGCAAGACGTTCCTCATCGGGCGATCGCAGAAGTGGATGTCGATGGGCGCCCCGTTCGGCGAGCGCTACGGAACGGCGATGCGAACGATCATTCCGATAGTCGTGCTGGTGGCGTCCATTCCGTACCTGGTCGCGCAGGTGCGCGGCATCGGGATCATGGTCAACACGATGAGCGACTTCGAGATCCCGTACGAGGCGGGACTGTTCTTCGCGCCGGCGTTCATCGCGCTTTACCTGATACTCGGCGGGATGAAGGGCGCCGCGTGGGTCAACACGGTCCAGGGCGTGTTCTTCACCGTGATGGTCTTCATACTGTTCTTCGCTGTGATGGACAAGCACGGCGGATTCGCGGCCACTATGAACGAGGTCGCCCGGAGACACCCCGAGATGTTCCAACTCGGCGCCAAGGGCGGCAAGCTGTGGAGCTATCCGATGATATTCGGATTCTCCGCGGCAATGTGCTTGGGGTCGGTCTGTTTCCCCCAACCGTACATGCACGCATACTCGAGCAGTTCGGCCAAGGGCTTCAAGGTAATGATCTTCGTATTCGGAGCCATCTGCGTGGTCGTCATCTCAATGACCACCATGATCGGAATCGCCGGAAAACTGTTTGAACCGAATCTGGCCAACGCCGACCAGATATACAGCCTGACAGCCAAGGACACCCTCCCGCCGTGGGGCGCGGCGCTTGCGGTCGCCGGAGCCTTCACCGCCGCAACAACGACTGTTATCGGCGTTGTGTTCGGGAATGCATCCAACATCGCAAATGACCTGTACAAGCTCATCAAGCCGCAGGCCACCGCAAAGCAACTAGTCATGCTGGGGCGAATCTGCATCGCCGGAATCATGGCGATCTGCATCGCGCTGGCGTGGAACCCGGATATGCCGATCGCGGAGTTGGCGATCATCGCGTTCGGAATAATGGCGGTGACCGTCTTCCCGCTGTGGGGCGCTTACTACTGGAAACGCGCCACCCGCTACGGCGCGATCGCCGCGGTACTCGTGGGAGTTGGCATGAACCTGGTGTTCCTGGTCTGGGGCATCGTCGGCGGAAGCGGCGTCAAGAGCATGCTCCTTACGCCCCAGAGCTTCCTGTTCAATCTCAACGGGTTCCTCGTATCTTTCATCGTCGCAGGAATAGTGTTCTTCGGCGTCTCGCTGATCACCCCGCTGGGCAAGACCGAGAAGAAGAGCCTGAAACTGTTCTTCCACCCGTCGCTCGATTGATCCGAGCGACAAGACAACTCAAGCAGGAGACGGACACATGAACGCGAATAACCAAATCAACCGTCGCCAGTTCCTCTCAAGCGCCGCAGCCGCGGCAGCAACGGTCACTATCGTCGCTCCGCACGTTCTGGGCGGGGCGAAAACAGCGCCCAGCGACAAGCTGAACATCGCAGGGATCGGCGTGGGCGGCAAGGGCGCCGGCGACGTGCGCAGCGTTCCAAGCGAAAACATCGTCGCCCTGTGCGATGTCGACGAGCGCCACGCGGGGAGGTCCTTCAAACACTTCCCCAAAGCGAAGGTCTGGACCGACTACCGCAAGATGCTCGCGACCCAGAAGGACATCGACGCGGTGATGATCGCCACACCCGACCACACCCACGCAGTGATCACGATGGCGGCGATACAACTCGGAAAGCACGTCTTCTGCCAGAAACCGCTGACCCATTCGGTGCATGAAGCCCGCATGATCGGACTCGCCGCCAAGAAAGCCAAGGTCGCCACGCAGATGGGCAATCAGGGTCAGGCAGGCGAAGGCGCCAGGCTCCTGGCGGAGACCATCTGGGACGGCGCGATCGGTAACGTCCGCGAGATCCACGCCTGGTCGAATCGCAACAGGCGTATCTCCCAGCGAGGCGTCGCGCGACCCAAGGATAAACCCGCGGTCCCGAAAACGCTGGACTGGGATCTCTGGCTCGGTCCGGCTCGCGTGCGCCCTTACCATCCGTGCTACCTTCCGTTCTCCTGGCGCGGGTGGTGGGATTTCGGTACGGGCGTGCTCGGCGATATCGGATGCCACCAGCTCTCGGCGATCTTCAAGACACTCAAGCTCGGGCATCCGACGTCGATCGAGGCGTGCTCGTCGAACGATCAGCACCCGCCGGAGATCGCCGACGAGACCGCGCCGGTATCGTCGATGATTCGCTACAAGTTCCCAGCCGACGGCAAGAGGCCCGCGGTCGAACTGACGTGGTATGACGGCGGGATGATGCCCCCCCGCCCCGAAGAATTCGACGTCAACCGCAGGATGAGCGGCGGGGACGGGAATCTGTACGTAGGCGACAAGGGCTGCATCTTCGGGTATACGCTGATACCCGAAAAACGCAGACGCGAATACGGTAAGCCGCCGAAAAAGCTGCCCCGTTCACCGGGTCACGTCAAGGAATGGCTGATCGCATGCAAGGGCGGCGAGGCGGCCGGTTCGGACTTCGCAAACCACGCGGCGCACCTGAGCGAAGTGGTAATGCTGGGCAATATCGCACTCCGCGCCAAACGCAAGCTCATTTGGGACCCGAAGAACATGAAGTTCACCAATTGCGCCGAAGCCAACAAATTCATCAATCCCCCCTACCGCAAAGACTGGAGCCTGTAAGGCGACTTCAACCGTGCCAGGCGCGGCGGCGGGTGGGCTTTTTCTTGTCTTTGAAGAGCCCCACGACGACGTTCACGTCCTCGACGACCTGGAAGTCGTACATGCCCACGCAAATGAAGTCGGCGCCGTTGTCGAAGGCGTATTTGAAGGCGGTTTTGGGGCGGAGCGCCCCGGCGGCGAGCACCTTGAACGCGATCCAGGGCTCGGGGAGTTTTTCCATGTAGGCAATGGTCTCTTTGGGCTGTTCGCACCAAATGTTATCGTGCTGCTGCTTGGGCCTCGCCGACCAGTAGCTGTGCTGGTGCAGCGTCTTCATCCAGTAGTCCGGCTTGAGGCCCTTGTCGACGCAGCCCTTGATCGTCGCGAGTTTGTGGCCTCCGATGCCTGCGGGCAAACCGGCGTTACGGGTTATTTCGAGCGCCTTGGCGATTCGGTCGAACTGGCCGCTCCTGACCATGTTGTCGGCGATTCCACCCTGGATGTAGCACGAGCTGGCGCCGGCGTCGATTGACTTCTTGACCGTTGTCAACAGTTCACCACCCCCGCAATCGGAGATGAACTGCATCTTCTTACCGCCCCCGTTCTTGGCGTAATCCTTCATTATCTTGAACATGACGGGGTTGATGATAATCGTGTTGACCCCGCAGGCCTCGCCCAGGCGGAACGTTTCGAATATCTTCATTCGCGTATGATAGGCCTTGACCAGCTTCGAAACGTAGATCAGATCGCGGGCGTGAGCCCATCCGCCAATGAGATTACCACCCATGATGATCCGGCTGAGTTTCACCTTGCCGATCTGCCCCTGGGGAGATTTGCCCTTGCGATCCTTGAGGGTTTTCCAGTTGAACTTCTTGCTGGCGGCGCTGACGGCGTCGACCTTCGCCTTCTTGTCAGCGGCGAGTTTCGCGTTGAGTTGCTTTTCCTCGGCGCTGACCGAAACCGCCAAACCGGCGATCCCCGCGCCGGCAGCGAGAGAGCCAAGGAATTTTCGCCTCCCGGACAGGTTCTCGGGCCGGGATGATTTGGGCGGATTCGGGTCGGTCTTCTCTCGAGACATTCAATGCTCCTTGTTGTTTCGACACGATCATCGTAGCACACCAAATCGATCAATCCAACAGGAGTTTTATGATCCCCCGCCCCCGCCGGGTTTCAGGACTTGCCCCGCCGCTTCCTTATCAGCGCCATACCGCACAGGCCCAGCAGACATATGCTGGCCGGCTCGGGAACCGCCCCGCCCGGGGCCGCCGGCGGGCTTGTCGGACCGCTGTAGTTGGCTTGGAGAATTGTGAAGTCGTCGAGATCAACGTCATAGTCGCCATCGAAATCAGCCGCCAGACCAACCCCACGCTCTCCGAAGCTCGCGGTGAATTCGTTGTAATCATCGGCATCGACATCCCCGTCGAAGTCGACATCGCCATGGACACCAACAGGCACAGAATTGCCATCGACGCCAATAACCACAGAAACCGTGTTCAACCACTCGAAATGCCGATATCCGTCGACTTCATTTCCGTTTCCATCCAATTGCACCAGTCGCGGCAGGCCGTCACTTACGCCATTTTCGATCTCAACCTTGAACCAGGGACTCTGAAGGTAGTAATCCGACAGCAGATCCACTATGTCCATACCGTCCCCAACCACATACGCAAAGACCGTAAACCCGCCGTTCTGATTGTCCAGATTGAGGGCATTGGTGTCAGAGAGATTGAAGAAGAACTCACTGGTGGCGGAGTGCGGGTCGCCCCCCACCTTGGCCATCGCGAGCGTACCGCGAACGTTGGAACGTTCGTATTCGTTAACGATCGTTCCATGATCGGGGATGGGGGTCAGGTATCCCGGATTGGCAAAGGTGCTGTAGCCTCCGCCCTGGAGCACAAAATTACGAGCGAGACGATGAAAAATCGAGTTGTTATAGGAGCCCTCGTTAACGTAAATCAGGAAATTCTCGGCAGTAACCGGCGTGACATTGTCGAGCAGCCGGACGTGCAAACTACCTATGATGGTGTCGAACTTCAGCACTGTATTGGCCGCATTTGCAGACGAACTGTTGACCGCGACGACCGCAAGAATCAACAGCAATATCGCCGCCCGATAGCGTTGGGAACCAAGAGTCATATCAGCCTTCTCCTCCGACCTGTAACCAGTCAACTCCACCTGAACAGAAACATTCAAGTGCTTCTTATTATACGCGCAATGCCGATTTTGACAAGGGTAAAAACAGGCAAAAACGCCGCCGGAACGCCACGCAGCACCGAACGCTTCTTGCACAAACCGACCGCGGGACTATAGAATCCCGGTTCGTTTTCCACCAACACCGCCGATCTTCACGAAAGGAACCCGCACATGAAACGTATCATGAACGCCGCAATCGCTATTACCGTCTGTGTTCTGGTTGTCGCCGCCGGCGCCCGAGCCGACGTGAAGGTCCCGACCATATTCGGCGACAATATGGTCCTGCAGCGCGATGTACCGCTGCCCGTATGGGGCCAGGCCGCAGCAGGCGAAAAAGTCACCGTAACCATGTGCGGAAAAACCGCCTCCGCAACCGCCGACAAAGACGGCGCCTGGGCGGTTAAGCTTTCGGCGATGAAATGCACCCCAAAGCAGACCGGCGTGACGATGACCATCAAGGGGAAGAACACGATCGCACTGAAGAACATCCTCATCGGCGAGGTGTGGGTCGGTTCCGGACAGTCGAACATGGAATGGCATCTGCGCGGCAGCGCAACCGGCAAGGAGGCCATCGCCAAGGCAGACCTGCCCAACATCCGCCTCTACCACGTGCCGAAGGTCCAATCCAAGACGCCCGCCAAAGACATCAAGGCCGCCTGGAAAGTCTGCTCGCCCAAGACCTGCCCGACTTTCTCGGGCGTGCTGTTCTTCTTCGGAAAACGCCTGCACGACGAGTTGAAGATACCCATCGGCCTGATTAACAGTTCATGGGGCGGCTCGCCGATCGAACCGTGGACCGTAACCGACGCGTCGAAGAGGCAGGGTGGCGGGATGTACAACGCCATGATAGCCCCGCTCCAACCTTTCGCCGTACGCGGAGCCACCTGGTACCAGGGCGAGACGAACGTTTTTCGCAAAAACGGCCTGAAGTACTTCGACAAGACCAAAGCACTGATCGAAGGCTGGCGAAAGACCTGGAATAACGACAAGCTCTCGTTCTACATCGTACAGATCGCCCCATGGTCCGGAGGATACGGACCCGGCGAACTGCCCAAACTCTGGGAAGCCCAGGTCGCAAGCCTGAAGATCCCCGGGACGGGCCTGGCCGTCGTCACCGACCTGGTCGACAATATCAAGGACATCCACCCCCGCATGAAAAAGCCCGTGGGCAATCGCCTGGCGCTGTGGGCCCTGGTCAAGGATTACGGTAAGAAGGACCTGGTCTATTCCGGTCCACTTTACAAGTCGATGAAGATCGAAGGCGCCACGATCCGCGTTAGCTTCGCCCACACCGCCGGCGGACTGCTCTCCCGCGATGGAAAGGATCTGAGCGAGTTCCAGATCGCCGAAGCCGACGGGAAGTTCGTGCCCGCCAAAGCCATTATCGACGGCAAGACCGTTGTGGTATCCGCCGACGGCGTGACCACCCCGAAAAGCGTACGGTTCGGATGGCACAAAGTGGCGAACCCGAACCTGATCAACAAGACAGGGCTCCCGGCTTCACCATTCCAGACTGATAACTGGACAGGCGGCACGGGCGAGTAGTCGCCGGGCGGAGAGAATTCGGCGGCCGGTGGTCACATGAGTGAGACCTTTCGAATGCGGTCGGTTCAGTCCCCGATCATTCCGGTGGTCGGCGAGTTGATCCGCGCCAATCCGTCCGCGATATCGCTGGGCCAGGGCGTGGTTCACTACGGCCCGCCGCCCGAGGCGATCGCGCAGATCGAAACGTTTCTGGGCGACCCGGAGAATCACAAGTACAAGCTCGTATGGGGAATCCCGCAGCTGCGCGAGGCGATCTGCCGCAAGCTCGAAGTCGACAACGATATCACCCTCGGCGACGAGCGCGCGGTCTTCGTGACCGCCGGGGGCAATATGGCGTTCGTCAATGCGATTCTGGCGATCACCGATCCCGGCGACGAGGTGGTCTTCAACGTGCCCTACTACTTCAATCACGAGATGGCCGTCAACATCGCCGGCGCCCGCAGCGTGTGCGTGTCCACTGACGATAACTACCAGCTTCGCCCCGACGCAATCGCCGCCGCCATCGGCGACCGCACGCGGGCGGTGGTCACCATCTCCCCAAACAATCCCACGGGGGCGGTCTACAGCGAAGAAACCTTGCGCCGGGTCAACGCTATCTGCGGCGATGCGGGCATATACCACATCCACGACGAGGCCTACGAGTACTTCCTCTACGACGGCGCGACTCACTTCTCTCCGGGCGCCATCGCCGGCAGCGAGGGGCACACCATCTCGCTGTTCTCGCTCTCGAAATCGTACGGTTTCGCCAGTTGGCGGATCGGATACATGGTTGCACCGGCCGACCTGTCGGCGTCCCTCAAGAAGATCCAGGACACGATCCTGATCTGCCCGCCGGTAATCTCGCAGTTCGCGGCCGTCGGGGCGTTAGGCGCCGGCAGCGAATACTGCCGCCATAAGCTCGAGGGTATCACCGAAGTCAGGCGGATCGTGCTCGATGCACTGGCGTCGGTGAGCGACCTGGTCACCGTCCCGCAGGCCAACGGTGCATTCTACTTCCTGCTGCGAATCGATACCGAGATCGATTCGATGGACTTGGTCGAGCGGTTGATCCGCGAATACAAAGTGGCGGTAATACCGTCCGCAACGTTCGGTATTGAAGAGGGCTGCTACCTCCGGGTGGCATACGGCGCCCTCGAAAAGGACACCGCCGCCGAAGGCATCGGGCGCCTGACCCGCGGACTGCGGGCAATACTGGACTAAACATCGCCTGGTCGAAAGGGAATCGCACATGAAACGTACTGTCAATATCGCAATAGCTATTACCGTCTGCGTTCTGGTTGTCGCCGCACCGGCCCGGTCCGACGTGACCGTCCCGACTGTTTTCGGCGACAACATGGTCCTGCAGCGCGACGTGGAACTGCCCGTGTGGGGCCAAGGCGCGCCAGGACAGAAAGTCACCGTCAGCATCGGAAATGCCTCCGTGTCCGCCGAGGTGGACGACAAGGGCTCCTGGGCGGTCAAGCTGCCCGCGATGAAATGCGAGCCCAGGCAGAGCGGCGTAACCATGACCGTCAAGGCAGACTCGCTTCCGCCGGAGGTCATCAAGCGGCTCAAAGACGAGAGGCTCGCAAAAATCAAGGACAAGGATAAAGCCAAAGTCGCCGAGCGCCTCAAGAACCTCGGCCGGGGCAACACGATCGCCCTGAAGAATATTCTCGTCGGGGAAGTGTGGCTCGGTTCGGGACAGTCGAACATGGAGTTCGAACTCCGCGAGAGCCTCGGAGGGAAAGAAGCCGTCGCCAAAGCCGACCTGCCAAACATCCGCCTGTATCACGTGCCGAAGACCAAGAACTGGTATCCCAACAAAGACGTCAACGCCTCCTGGAAGGTCTGCTCGCCCGAGACTTCGCCGAAATTCTCGGCGGTGCTGTTCTTCTTCGGAAAGCGCCTCCACGACGAACTGAAAGTACCGGTCGGGCTGATCAACGCTTCATGGGGGGGGACGGCTATCATGCCATGGGTCGCGACCTACAAGGACAGAAAGCATGTCGGTATCTACTACAACGGGATGATCGCCCCGCTGCACCCGTTCGCCATCCGGGGAGTCACGTGGTACCAGGGCGAAACGAACGTTTTCAAAGCCGACGGGATGAAGTACTACGACAAGACCAAAAAGCTTGTCGATAGATGGCGAGAGAAATGGAATAACGACAAAATGCCCTTCTATATGGTGCAGTTGGCGCCCTGGTCCGGCAGATACGTCAGGGGCCAATTGCCCAGAATATGGGAAGCGCAGGTCGCGAGCCTGAAGATCCCGCACACGGGCCTGGCGGTAACCACCGACCTCGTCGACGACCTCAAGGACATCCACCCGAAAAACAAGATCCCGGTGGGCAATCGCCTGGCGCTGTGGGCTCTCGTCAAGGATTACGGGAAGAAGGACCTGGTCTATTCCGGTCCGCTGTACAAGTCGATGAAGGTCGAAGGCGCCAAGATCCGCGTAAGCTTCGCACACACCGGCGGAGGGTTGGCGGTCCGCGACGGTAAGGAACTCAGCGAGTTTCAGATCGCCGGCGCCGACGGGAAGTTCGTGCCCGCCAAGGCTGTCATCGACGGGAAAACCGTTGTGGTTTCCGCCGACGGCGTGACCGAGCCCAAAAACGTGCGGTTCGGATGGCGCAACGCGGCGAACCCGAACCTGATAAACAAAGCCAGGCTCCCGGCCTCACCGTTTAAGACCGACAAATGGCAAGGTGGCACGGGCGAGTAGGCGCCGAGTAGCGAAGAACTTATTCAACTCGCCATTCGAGTATTCCGCCGGACATCTTCTTGGGCTTCTCGTTCTTGCCCGCAAGGTACGTCTCGACGTACTTGTCCTGAAGCTTGACCACGAGCCTCAGCGCGTCGGTCTTGACCGGTTTGAACGTGACGCGATTGAACTGGTCGGCCTTGACGCCGTAGGGGCCCTTGTTTGCGACCGGTTTGAACTTATCGCCGTCGCGGTACATCAGTTCCCACGATTCGGGCAGTTTTTCGCCCGTACCGAACCGGGCGTACCAGTAGACCTCGACGGCGGATACTTTCGCCGGCTTCTCGAAATCGTACTGCACCCACTCGCTCGTCCCCCGCCTGCCCTGCCATATGAACCTGCCGCGTGATGCGTCGCCCGACCGCACGGGAGTGATCTGGTCGTTCAGCGCGCCGAACTGTCCTTTCTTTATCGAGGCCGTCACCGCGCTCCTCGAGGCGATGTCGGGCGCTGGCGGAAGGATGGCGCGGGCCTTGTCCTCGAGCATCCAGACTACCATGGAAGTGACATCGCGATTGGCCCGGGCGTAATACGGGACCGCAACGAGCGGGATCTTCTTTTCGACGACCGAGGTCTTGTCGTCGCCGCGCGAAACTTCCATCGCCTGGCCGGTGATTACCGTCACGCCGCCGAGCAGGTCCTTCCGGTGTTCGGATTCGAATTTCGCGGTCTTGGCAATACGCAGGTTCAGTATCTCGGTCTTCTTGCCGATATCGATGCCCTCGACGCAGTATACCAGCGGGCCCCGTTCAAGCGCGACCAGTCCGGCGTTATCCAGCAGCCGCCTGTTCGACAGCACGCGCCGCACGGGCATGGGCAGGTTCAGTTCGATAACGTCTCCCTTCTTCCACGCTCGTTTGATCCTCGCGAAGCCATCGGCAGCGTCGAACTTGACCGACCTGTTGTTGACCTTCAGCACAGGGGCGCTGTCGTCTTTTTTCCGGTGGCGATACAGATTGCCCGGGACGGGCTGGTTTCTTGCCCAACCGGGAATCCGCAGTGAGACGGTGAAAGTCCGCTCCCGGGCGGGATTGACGCTGACTTTGATCTTGCCCGACCAGGGATAATCGGTCTCCTGGGCGATGTTTACCGTCTTGCCGCCGACTTTCACCCTGGCGGTGCTCGATGCGTACAGGTTGACCATGAGCGTATCGCCTTGCACGGCGTACAGGTACTTCGAGACAGACGAGAAGAATCTCGCCGAGTTGCTCGGGCAGCAGGCGCACTTGAACCACTCTACGCGATTACCGCCGCGGGTCTCGAGCTTGTTGGGATAGTAGAACGCATCGCCGCTCAGCGACAGCCCCCCCAGCGCGCCGTTGTACAACGTGCGCTCCAGGACGTCGAGGTACTTCGCCCGCCCGTGCAAGAGGAACATCCGGTGATTCCAGAACACGTTGGCCATCGCGCCGCACGTCTCGTTGTAGACGCTCGTGTTGGGCAGGAAATACTCGCGATCGAACGCCTCCCACAAACCCCCGCCGATACCGCCGGTAAGCGACATCTTCTTCGTGGTGACATTCTCCCAGAGACGGTCCAGAACCGATATGTACTGCTTGTCGCCGGTCAGTATCGCCATGTCGGTCATCCCGGAGTAACCGTAAACCGCGCGCACCGCGTGGCCGACCGCTTCGGTCTGCTCGGTCATTGGCACGTGGTCCTGGTGATACCAGTTTCCGATTCTCTTGCGGTTGGGATTGCCCCGCTGCTCGAGGAAAAAACGCGCCAGGGTCAGGTACTTTTTCTTGCGCGTGACGCGGTAGAGCTTGACCAATCCCATCTCGATTTCCTGGTGGCCGGGCGGGTCGAGGCGCTTGCCCGGCCCAAATTCCTTGTCGATCAGGTCTGCGAAACGCAGTGCGACATCCAGGAACTTGCGCTTGCCCGTTACCTGGTAGTATGCAACGGCGGCTTCGAACATGTGGCCGGCGCAGTAGAGCTGGTGCATCGTATTGAGGTTCCGCCATCGTTTTTCGGGCTTTTCCTTGATCTGAAAGTGCGTGTTCAGGTACCCGTCAGGCCGTTGGGCTGCGGCGACGATATCGATGAAGTCGTCGCAGTATTTCTCGAGTTTGGCGTCCTTGCGGTTGTACAGGACGTAGGCGGCGCCTTCGATGATCTTGTAGACGTCCGAATCGTTGAAGAAGTAGCCCTGATGCTCGCCTTTCTTCTTTCCGGCTGCGATCTCGAAGTTGCTGATGCGCCCGGTGGTGCGGCACTGATCGAGGACGTGGGGAAGTGTGGACTTCGCATTGGTTTCGATCTGCCGGTCCCACATACCGCCGGTAATACGAACCTGCTTGAACCCCGCGGGCGTGATCGACCCGCCACTGACCGCAGCGGCACAACCCGAGAATGCCAAACACGCCACAACCACAAATCCAACATTCGCTGCCATCTCGCTCTCCTCATCAAAGAAAACCCGGGGTTCGATTCAGGGGGATGATTATCCATCGCCGCAGGCGGAGCATCAAGCACATTCGTCAGAGACTCTGCGGGGCGGCGCCTCACAAAACAAAGCCCCGACCTTGCAGGCCGGGGCAGTGGTTCGTCAATACAGGTTGTCTGACCGCCGCAGAGCGATCGGACTATTTCAAGTGATCTTCCGAAGCCCTTCAACCACAACCAGATGGTTGCCGCCGAAGTGGAACGCCTCGACGGCCACTCGGTCGCCGGGCTTGAGCGTACCGAGTACTTCCAGATGCTTCTTGACCAGCGCCTTCCACCTGTCGGTCACCCCACGATCAGCCTGGATCAGAATTTCGATCTCTTTGCCGATTGCGGCCCGGGGATTCTTGGCTTTGTTCTGCGTCCAGGTCCTGCCCGTCCTGGTCACTTTCAGCACAAACCCACGCTCGCCTTTCTTGACAATCACACCTTCAAGTATGCCCCGGAACCCCCGAATTCCCTGAGGCAGCCCGCCGGCGGCACGTTCGCCATCACCGTCGCGTTTGCGATCACCCTCACCTTCACGGCGACGATCACCTTCACCTTCACGGCGACGCTCACCTTCACCTTCACGGCGACGATCGCCTTCACCTTCGCGACGACGATCGCCTTCACCTTCACGGCGACGCTCACCTTCACCTTCGCGGCGACGATCACCTTCACCTTCACGGCGGCGCTCACCGTCACGTCCGCGTTCGCCTTCACCGGCGACACGGGCCGGGCGACCGAGTTGTCTCCTGAGATTGGCGTTCACGCGGCGAAGTTCGCCCAGTTCTCTTTCCATTCTGACCAGCCGGGCAGCGATATTCGCCAGGATCTTGCGCAGTTCTCCCATCTCGTCACGACGATCGGTAGCGACCCTGCGGTCACCATCACGTACAATGCTGCGTCCTTCGCCTTCTCGACGACGGTCGCCTTCGCGTTTCCGTTCGCCTTCACCTTCCCGACGACGGTCGCCTTCGCGTTTCCGTTCGCCTTCACCCTCACGACGACGGTCGCCTTCCCGGCGGCGGTCGCCCTCACCCTCGCGTTTGCGATCGCCTTCTCCTTCACGACGGCGGTCGCCTTCTCGGCGGCGGTCGCCCTCACCCTCGCGTTTGCGATCGCCTTCTCCTTCGCGGCGGCGGTCGCCTTCACCTTCACGTTTGTGCTCGCGTTCACGTTCGACTCTGCGATCGCCCTCTCGCTCGCCGTCTTCGGCTTGCAGAGCTCCCGCCGGAATCATCATCGCCGACAGGGCAGCCAACAGGATTATCGTTGCGTACTTCATGATATTTCTCCTTGCTCGGGGTCTCGGGGTTCTCTTTCTTCTGGTTTGCGTTTGTTGTTTTCGGGTGGGGCCCGCCGCTCTTCGAGTTCCTTCTGAAAGCGGCGGTTCTCTTCAAGTAATTCGCGTATTTCAGCCTCCATCCTCTTGATCCGTTGCTCGCTGGTCCGTATCTGCTCTCGCAGGTTGGCTTCCCCATTATCGGATGACGAAGTGAATTCGGGATTCTGTTCCGGGTCTCCGGGATCGATTACCACGCCGGTGCCCGCGTCGGGCTTCGTTGCGGTAGCGACACTGGGCTGCTTGCGTTCAGCGGCGATGAGGGTCCGCTCCTGTCCGGCCAGCAGGACATCGTGAACCGAAACGCCGCTTACCTCTACCGCACCGTCGGCCACCTGTATCCGCATCTGCCTTCGCCCGCCAAGCTCCTCGACGCGAACGGTAAACTTCGTACCCCTGACTCTCGCTTCGCCCAGTTCGCTGAGTACGGCGAACTGCCCGACCTCCGAATCAATGCTGCACACCGCCATCCCGACTTCAACGAACAGTTCCTCGCTGTAGTCATCTCCGTCGATTCGCAGTGTCGTCCACGGTTTGATATCCACATGGCAGTATCCCCCCAACTCCAGCACTGCCGAACCGGCCTGCGTGCGTATGGTCGAACCGCGCTGTAGCGTCTCGCCGGAGACGATTTCGTAATCGCCGGAAATCGACAGGCCCGGGTAGCCCGCGCCCGCGACCAACCAAGCGGTAAGCGCGATTAGAATCGCCGCGGCCAGGGCGGCGGGAACGGACCATCGAGACCAGGCCCAACGCGCCGCCGGCGCCCCGACCGGCGCGGCGGGAGCCTCCCGCCCAAACGCTTCGGAGAGTATTGCCTGTGAGAGGTCCGGGGGACTCTGGTTGCCAAGTTCTTCCTCGAGGAAGATGTGGATGAGGCTCTGTCTGAACGGGTCGGCGCTCATTGGGCACCTCCCGTCCTGATGCGCCTGCGAACGCAGTCAGCCAGGCGGCTGCGAACGCGCCGCAGTTGCGATTTGACTCCGTCCGGGCTCATTTTGCGCAGGTTGGCCATCTCGGCGCGGCTTTTGCGGTGGACATAGCGAAGGTCCAGCAGGCGCCGGTCTCTGTCGGGCAGGGCTGACAGACACTCTCGCAACGCCGCGGTATAACCCGAGCCGTCTTCATCCCCGACAAACTGGGCGGACCAGACATCCTCAGCCTCTGCCAGATATTCGCTGTCGACACGAACCGGATTTGCGCGCCGGCGCCGACAATGGGCCAGCAGAAGATTCCGCGATATTCCCCTCAACCAGGCGCTCCTGAGCGGAACGTTGTTCGTGTCCGGAGCGGAGGCACTCTTAAATGCAGCGAGGAAAGTATCTTGCGTCAGATCCTCAGCAGAGGCGGCATCGGCGCCCAGGTAACGCAAGTACCTGTAAACGGAGGTTTGGTGTTCATTTATAAGCATTGTCAGCGTGTCACGATCCAAGTCTACGCCAGCCTTCCACGACAACCGGTTCTATTAATAAGGTTGCGCCGCAATGAAAAAAGGGTGTAAGAAAATGTTATTAATATCATGCCAATACCGCCCGGCGGAGGCAAGGGAAGAATCGGCGGTGATGCCCGTTCGGCGCGAGAATAGAAATCGCGTCGGGATAATGCTAGAATCACGTCATGCGAAAAACTCTCGCGGTGTTATTACTGCTGGTCTCCGTTTCGGCGGCGGAAGAGAAACACGATTATCCGCTGGCGCCGATGTCCTTCGAGAAGGTGACGCTTCAGGACACTTTCTGGCTGCCGCGGCTCCAGTTGCAGGCCGCATCAACCGTCCCCCACGCGTTGAAGCAGACCGCCCCTGCGGTAGAGAATCTTCGCCGCTGCGCCAATTTCCTGCACGGACGGGGCGGAGAGAAACCGTTCCCCCACCGCTTCGTCTCGTCGGATCTTTACAAGGTGATGGAGGGAGCTGCGTATCTGCTGAGCATCAAGCCCAACCCGGCGTTGGAAAAGAAACTGGACGGAATCATCGATATCATCGCCGATGCCCAGAAGAAAGACGGGTACCTCTACGTGTCGCACATCTGTAACATCGCCCGCCCGCGCGAAATGGGCAAGACGCCCTACTCGTGGGTCGTCCACTCTCACGAGCTGTACAACATGGGGCACATGTACGAAGGCGCCATCGCATACTTCCAGGCCACCGGGAAGGACAAATGGCTCAAAGTGGCAGAAAAGAGCGCACAGCATTTCAACAATGTGTTCTTCAAAGGCGATCCGAATTACAACGGCGGCAAGGCGATCATGCAGGCACCAGGCCACCAGGAACTCGAACTGGCGCTGTGCAAACTTTACCGAGCGACGGGAAAGAAACTCTACCTGGATATGGCCCAAAAGTTCCTCGATATCCGCGGGGTGACTTACCGTCCCGAAGGCGAGGGCGTGATGTCGCCTTCGTACGCACAGCAGCATAAACCGGTGACCAGGCAAACCAAGGCGCTCGGACACGCCGTGCGGGCGGCGTACCAGTACGCCGGGATGGCCGATGTCAGCGCGCTGACCGGCAAGATGGACTACGCCGCGGCCGCTGACAGGATCTGGCATGACATCGTCGACACGAAGATGCACATAATCGGCGGACTCGGCGCCACGCACGGAATCGAAGGGTTCGGACCCGAATTCGATCTGCCCAACAAGAACACCTATAACGAAACGTGCGCCGCGGTGGCGAACGTATTCTTCAACTTCCGCATGTATCTGCTGCACAAGGACGCCAAGTATTTCGACGTAGCCGAAGTCGCCCTGCTGAACAACTCACTGGCGGGAATGGGGCTGGGCGGTAAGGATTTCTTCTACGTTAACGTTCTGGAGGCCGACGGGATAAAGAAGTTCAATCACGGTACCGCCGGGCGGGCCGACTGGTTCGGATGCGCCTGCTGCCCGTCGAATCTCGCACGCCTGGTCCCGCAGGTCTCGGGATACATGTACTCCCACACCGACAACGAAATCTACCTGTCGCTCTACGGATCCAGCAAGACCAAGATACCCCTGCCCGACCAGAAAGTTGCGATCACGCAAACGACGGACTACCCGTTTGATGGGAAGGTCGCACTGCAGATCGACCCCGAAACCAGCGGGAAGTTCGCTCTGAAGCTGCGCATACCCACGTGGGTGGGCAGACAATTCGTGCCCGGCAGGCTCTACTCCTACATAGACAAGTCCAATGCGAAATGGACACTGAAGGTCAACGGGAACCCCGTCGACGCCCAAACCGTCAAGGGCTTCGCCACTGTCGACCGCACGTGGTCCAAAGGCGACAAGGTAGAGCTGAACCTTCCCATGCCCGTGCGAGTCAACAAAGCTATCGAAGAGGTGAAAGCCAATCGCAACCGAATCGCCCTGACGCGCGGACCGCTGGTCTACTGCGCCGAACAGGCCGACAACGGCGACGAAAAAGTCCAACGATTCTTCATCACAAGAACCGATCCGAAGAAGATCACCACCGCCAAGATCACCGGCGGTCCCCTCAAGGGCATGATCTCGGCGCGCCTGCCGGCAATGGAGCTTACGGGCAAGTCCGGAGCTAAAGCGTCAAAGGTCAACCTGATCCCCTACTACGCCTGGAACAATCGCGGTCGGAAATCGATGATCGTCTGGTTCCCCCAAAACGAAGCGATGGCCCGCGAGGGCATGAAGAGCAACCTGCTGGCCAAGAGCGCTTATGGAAAAGTCCTGGCGACCCACACGTTCGAAAAAGACACAGTGGCCGCCGTGATCGACGGAAATATCCCCGCCAAATCGTCCAACCAGAAACTCCCCCGCTGGACGACCCTCCCGTTCAAGAACCGCTGCGAGAACATCATCTTCGAGTTCCCCAAGACCAGAAAGCTGAGCCAAATCTCGGTATTCTGGTACACCGACGGTAAGAAGGTGAAACTCCCCCGCGGATGGTGGGTCGACTACAAAGTCGCGGACGGCAAGTGGACGCGGATGAAGAAGTACATAACCGACGACTACGGTCTGGTGCCCGACAAGTTCAACGTGGTCCGCCCGGCGGCGCCCCTGACGTGCGACGCGATGCTGATCCGCATACTCCCAACAGTAGGATTCTGCTCCGGCGTCCACGAAATCCAATTGGAATTCGAAAAGTAAGTTCCGGGGACATCCAGACGCGACAATCGGCGATATCCAATCCTTAAAACCACTCGCCAAAAAGCGCGGGAGGACTTATCTTAGTGCCATTAAGTTCTGCCCCCTTTTTCCTTTTTCCCTCAGAACAATCTGAGAATTTCCTTGGTGATATCCATATCCGCCGGTATACTGTTCATTGCTCTAGTTCGCTTCGGGAGCGGCAGAGCTTATATCATTCGAGAGGCACGGGCGTTCTCGCTCACTCGCACCACCTCAAGGCCACCACCGGCCAAGTTCCCATTGGTAACGGTTTTCGTGTGTTCTGATTGAAAAAGGGTAGTGCGATGAGGAATGCAATTTGTGCAGTATGCGTGACGGCGGTTGTTGTGGGTTTGGTTTCGATAGCCCTGGCCAAAGTGGAGATCGAGACGCTGCCCGTAGGCAACGCCGGGAACGCGGACGATCCCTATGGCGACAGGTATGGGTCCGTCAGCTACGAGTACAACATAGGCAAGTATGGGGCATTGGGTGGGGCATTGGGGTCGGGTCAGCCCTTAAAATATAAAATAGCGAGGATACGGGGCTTCCTATTCCCCGTTTATCTCAGAGCAGATTGCCTTGTCTATTGCGGCCAATTGTCTTCGCAACTTACGATTTGCCGCTGCGGCGGCAGCGAGAGTTTTCAGTTGAATACTCACCGCCGCACCGGTCGAAAGATTCAAAAACTCACCGGCTTGGCGCTGAGTCAGGCCGGAATATCTGCAAAGCATCTTCGCCGTGATCGGACGCAGCAACGACCCCCTCTGCCGCTGCGCCACTTCCGCGTGGTCGACGCCGAGTTGGCTGCAAACGATCTCGATCACACGCTCGGCCGCCAGGCTCCGGAGGCGCCTCCGGAGCGTCACGTCCTCCGCTGACCGGCGCGACCCGGACAACTTGTCGTGCATCCCGCGAACCCAATGCACGAATTTCTCCGAGCCGATCGCCAGAGGGCTCAGCGCCAAAATGCGTTCGAGATCGCGGTCGCTCTCGGCGATACCGGCTTCGACGAACTTGCGGTACTCGCCCGGGCGTTTGGCTTTGGTTGCGGCGTTGGTCATCGCGAGCATCGGTGCGTAATCGACGAACTCACACCGAGCCGCACGGCCGATATAGCTGCGGTAACTGCTCCAGCGGTAGCGGCGCAGCATGTCGATCCGCTCGCGCAGCGGGAGTTTTTTCGCGCTGCGGGTGAAGACGGGATTCAGGTGGATGTAGCGGGACAGGCGGAGGATGTAGCGCTCGCCGCGGACGACGCGTGCGCCGAAGCGGCCTTGGAACAGGTGCCCGCTGCGTTGGTGGCGGCGGTTGAAGTAGACGCTGTAGGCCGTCTGGAGACGATGCATAAATCCACTGAGATTGCCCGCCGGCGTCTCGAGCATCAGGTGGACGTGATTCGTCATCAGGCAGAACATGTAAAGGCGTACTTCGTGTGCCTCGACACAGCCAGCCAGGCGGTCGAGAAAGCGTTGGCGGCCGCGGTCGTCGAGAAAGATATTCCGCCGATCGTTCCCGCGAATGGTGACGTGATAGATAGCGCCTTCATATTGAACTCGCAACGGTCTAGCCATACCCGGATATTACCGATTCAACCCCCGCCCAACAACCCTTATTTTATATTTTAAGGGCTGACCCCAATGCCCCGATAGGGCCTACTCGACGGACTTCCGGGTTAGCGCTTCGGCGTCCGGGTGATACGAAAATCGTCCAGATCAGCCCCACTTTCCTTGAGTGCGGGCGGCTGAATACCGCCGGTCTCTCTCTGCTTTTTTCGTTTTTGCGATCTGCTCAATCTTACCGTCTTGATCTTACCGAGATCTTCGGGCTTTATGGAGGCCGAAAAGACAAGCAGGACGTCGCCCGTACCGCCATATTCAAAGTCCAACGCCTGGAGGCCCGCTTTCGGCGTATCCTTGTAGTTCTTTTCGGCGAGCTTCCTGAGCTTCGCGCCGCGGCGGGCAGTAACCGGAGCCGCAACGGCGTAGAGCTTGCCCTCTCGTTGAACGGTCACTGCCGCTTCCGGCGACTTGCCGAACTCGACGCCGTAGATGCTGACGATGACATGTCCGTACTTTCCGACGCCGTACTGTCTGAAGCCGAAGCGGTAGTCACCCGCCCTGCCGCCGAACCGGCGACCGTTCAGCAGGATGGAAAACGACTTTAGCGACCCCCTGCGGAACTTGTATCCGTTTGCAGCGATACCGATGAACAGGTCCGATATCTTCTTCTTCGTATTTCGAGGCGAAACGCCCGGAAAATAGACGTCCCTCGGGGATTTGGCGTTCAGTTCGAATGTCTCGTCGACCTGCAGGGTCCTTATGTCGGGGAGGTAATCGAAACTGTCGAACCACACTGTTTCGTCGCCTAAGACCTTCATGGAGTATTCGCCGGTGTCCGACCCGTCCGCATCGGCGACCTTCACCTTGAACTTGACGGTCTTGCCGGCATCGGAGATCGCCGGGGCGCCGGAGAACTTTCCGTCGGGCGACACCGTCAGCCAGTCCGGCCCGCCGACTTTGGAGAAGGTCAGCTTATCGTTGTTCGGTTCGTACAGTTCCGAACTCCACGTCTTGTGAAATCCGTACCTGACGCCATTGCTGAACGCCTGCCCCGCAATGACGGGCGATCGTTTGAACGCGTCGGCATTGAAGACGGGCGCCGCGGCTTTTGTTACCTGGATAATCAGGTCGCTCTTGTCGACCCATCCGCTCTTGTCCGTGACGGTGAGCCTGCCCTTGTATTCTCCGACGGCGGGTGGAGTCCCCGAAACCGAGCCGTCCGGCTTGACGGTCAGCCAGTCCGGCAGCTCTCCGCCGGTGAACGTCAGCTTGTCCCTGGAAAGATCCGACACCTCGCGGACCAGCGAGGCGTTGATGGCGCGGCCGGGGACGGCGGGCAGGCGCACGGGATTGTTCTTGAACGACGGGCAATCGAGGATGGCGCGGGCATAGCGATGCCCCATGGTGGTCAGGCCCGAACGGTTGAAGTGGATCGTGTTGTTGGGCATTTTCATGGTCTTTCCGGTGGGCTTGCCCTCATCATCGGCGAGATACCGCGTGTGCTCGACGCAAAGCCCGCAGTTGGACGAACGGACGTGAGCCGCGTTATCGATGTAGTCGCCGATGTCGGCTAATACGCGCGTGATGGTCCCGCAGGATTCGCTTCCGAAATGACCTTTCTGAGGGACCGAATTGCTCGACATGCGGGTAAGCTGCCCCGTGACGAATGGCAGGGCGGGCATGTCGAGGTCCGACCGGACGTCCCGAACGATGCCCAGCAGGTTGTCCTTGAAGTAGACGTATCGCCCGACGCCGGTGGTGTTGGATTCCCCCTGGTGCCAGAGAATTCCTTTGAAGGCGCCCGATTTCTTCAGGCGGCTCAGGACGCCGGGGTACATCGCGTTGCCCTTGACGAAAAAACCGATCTGCTTGCCGCCATAGGCCTTGGTGACCAGTCCCACCTTCACTTTGGGGTCGCCCAGCAGTTCCAGGTATTTCTTCGCGAATGGAATCGGCAGGGAGAAGCTCACCTTGTTGTGCTTGATGAGGGGGTGCGCCGCGGGCCTCCAGCCGCCGGCCCTGTAAACGAGAACGCGCGGCTCGGGGTCGGTGACCGGGTCGTACTGGCCCTTGTCATTGTAGAGATGGCTCTCCTTGAAGCCCCCGGCCATGTTGGACTGACCCAGGCAGACGAAGATGTGAAAATCCTTCTTGTCTTTCGGGATCTCCCAATCCTTTTCGCCCGCCGACGCAATGTTCGCAAAGATCGCCACTACCGCCAGGAGTATTGTCAGTTTGTTCATTTCATTGGTGATGTGAAAACCAGTATACCTTCAGTTGTCCGGTTTGGCCAATTTGCGCTACCCCACATCTCATGGCCCGAGAAGCATTGTTTAGATTAAGTCGTCTAGCCCAACGGGGCGACAGAAAAGCCCGGCTGCAAATGTGCGGGATATGCAGGGCAGACTAATTATTGTTGCGCGCTGACGATCTACCCGCCTGCTATCGCAGCAGTTAAGGTGCTGTGACATATCAGATCGCGTCAAGCGAAGTTTTTAGGCACTCCCGGGGAGGATCATATCCTCATATGCCTCTTGCACACAGAAGTTTATGATAATGCACGAATTGATTTCTTACGATTCGCGGACTTGGCCGCAGGTTCACGTTTCGGGCCGGACCGCAGGCCGGGCGGCTTGGGATTATGACGCATCGTAGATTCTTGATCTATTTTAAGTGTTTGCATGATCGCCTGATAACGCGCGTGCCGGAAGGCGAGAATGGTTAGTCTGCGGGCAGGCGGCACGGGCGGAATGTGTGAACCATATGTGACAACTGAGTCGAAATCGCCGACGGACAGCAGCTATTGCGCTGACTCCAGCATACCAACACTGACCCTTCGCGGACCGTGGGCGCCGAGGATGAGGACCTTCTCGACGTCGGCGGTGCGGCTTGGTCCGGTGATGAAAACCATGTTGCGCCCGGCGTCTTGCGGCAGGACTTTGATCAGTTCGAACTGATTGGCCAGCAGTTGCTCGGGGCGGACGATGACCATCACGGACTCGGGCAGGAAATGCGGGAGCATGCTGGCGGTGTTGTCGCGGAGGACCACCAGCGAGCCGATGTCGGCTAGAGCGTAGTCGACTTCCACCAGGGCGGCGGTTGGTTGGGCGAGGCGGGCCTGTCGCTCGGGACCGTCCAGGTCGCCTGCGACAACTATCTCCAAGTCCGGGCGATCGGTCTGGACGGCTTTGGCGATGTCGAGACAGAGGCCTTCTTCGGCGACGACCAGCGTATTGAATCCGTCGACTGCGAGTACTTCTCCGGCCCATTTTGCGGCTGCGGTCTGGTCGGGCAGTTCGTCAAAGTCGGCGGACACGTTCGCCAGTTCCTCGGCGAATCTGGTGCGCATGGCCTGGGGATCGTCGAACAGTTCGGCCGCCAAGGCGCCTTCGAGCGGCTGCTCGTCGCCGCCGACAACGTATGGAATATCCGATGCGATTTCGAGCGATGAACGGATGTCCGCCAGCATGTCGTCGCGGTCTGAGTCAGTCATTTTTCCTCTCCATCCGGCGGAAGCGTTTTGCGAAGCCTTTCGAGTCGAATCTCCCGATCGCCCGCCGCCCGGTGTATCCCGGCGCCGCAAAGGCGCGCCGGCCGGGAAGGAGCATTTGCAGCTTGCCCGGGAACCATGTGACGAAACGGTAGAGCAGCGGTCGGGCGGCCGCAAACGCCCAGAGCTTGATCCCGATACGCTCAAAGAAGCCGCCGCGTTTGGCCAGGACAACCTTGTTGCGAAGCTTCAGCAGGTGCCTGGGGATATTGATCTCGAGCGGGCATATTTCGCGACAGGCGCCGCACAGCGTCGACAACGAAGGCGCGTAGCATCCTTCTGCCTCGCCGAGATACTGCGGGATCAGCGCCGAGCCGATCGGTCCCATGTAGACCCATCCGTAGGCGTGTCCGCCGATCTCGCGGTAGACCGGGCAGGTGTTCAGGCACGCCCCGCACCGCATGCACATAAGCGTTTCGCGGAGTTGCCCGTCGCCCAGGATCTTCGATCGCCCGTTATCCAGCAGGACCACGTGTACCTCGCGCGGGCCTTCGCCGCTGCCGTCGCGCCCCGGACCGCCGATGATATTGACGTACGACGAGGCCCTCTGGCCGGTGGCACTTACGGGCAGGAGTTTGAGGAAGTACGGTAAAGCCGCCATGTCGGGAATGAGTTTTTCAATCCCCATCACCGCCACGTGTACCTTCGGAAGCGATATCGTCAACCTCGCGTTGCATTCATTCTCGACGACGCAGATGCATCCCTCGCCGGCGATACCGAAGTTCGCACCCGAGATACCCATCCTGGCCGACAGGAACTTCTCTCGCAAATGGACGCGGGCGATCTCGGTCAGTTCGGCGGGGTCCTCGGTGTATTCGACCCCGAGCTTATCTTCGAACACCCGCCCGATATCCTGGCGCGACAAGTGCAGCGCCGGGGCCACCAGGTGCGAGGGAATTTGCCCGAGCAACTGAACGATACATTCGCCCAGGTCGGTCTCGATCGGCTCGACACCGTTTTCGGACAGATAGTCATTCAGACCGATCTCCTCGGTGGTCAGCGACTTGGACTTCACGACCATCGTGGCGCCGCAGTCTCGGGCGATTTTCCCGACGATCTCGCAGGCGGCCGCACCGTCGCGGGCCCAGTGTACCGTGATACCGTTGGCCTGGCAGTTGGACTCGAACTCTACAAGATATTCATCGAGGTGTTCCAGGACATCCCTTTTGAACGATCGCACCTTCTGACGCACCAGATCCCAGTACGGAATCCGCGCGGCCTCTTTATCGCGCGAGGCCTTGGACGTGACCGCCGCATTTCCCACCGCTGCCCTCATAGGCGCATCGGCCAGGGCGTCGCGAACGTACGTCTTGATTTCCTTTGGCGTCTTGTCCATTTTACAGGTCGAGGCTTTGTGCCAGCAGGTCGGCTATGTGCATCGTTTCGGGAGCCAGACGGTTCTTGCGAAGGTACCCGCCGATGTTCATCAGGCATCCGGCATCGGCGCCGATCACGAACTCCGCACCGCTTTCGACGATGTTGGCGCATTTGCGAGCGACCATCTCGACTGACAGTTCGGGGAACTTCGCCGAGAACATCCCGCCGAATCCGCAGCATGCGTCGGAGTCCG
>CAZSLS010000058.1:0-31750 GCA_964607575.1 uncultured Planctomycetaceae bacterium
CCCCCATCTACTGTCAATGGTTATGTAGAATCTCGGGCATCAGGTAACATACGTAATCCCGACATCCAGTCCCACGACCTCGGCGATGGGTTCTTGCACAGGCGGCGGGGACCTGCTGCACTCCGCAATGCTCCGCTCGTAATGACAGTTGGTTAAGTATGGTTGAGCCAGGGGTATTGGCCCGTTAGCACGTCGCCGTGGCCGTTACTATTTCCGCGCCATCCGTGTTTATCCGTGTTCATCCGTGGCAAAAAAGCCTATTTCCCGACCCTCTTAAACTGCGAATCGAAGAAGTCCATGACCTTTTCGACGATCTCTTTCTTGGGCGTTTCGCCTTTGGAGAAACCGTGATTCCCGCCTTTGGGGACGTAGAGCGTCGAAGGGACGCCCGCTTTTTTCAGGGCCGCGTGGAGCAACTCGCTCTGGTTGAGCGGTACAACAACATCCTTGTCGCCGTGGACGATAAAGCATGGCGGGTCGGCTTTGCTGATGTAGGTGATCGGGTTGGCCTGTTTGCACTTTTCCGGGACTGTCTTGATCGGCGCCCCGACGAAGCGGGACGGGGCCGAACGCTTATTGGCATAATTCTGGGTACACTTGAAATCGTTGAGCTTCAGGAAATCCGTCGGTCCGGACCAGGGGCTCGCGGCTTGCAGGACGGACGATGCCTTTTTCGTGATGGGGTGCTTCATGAATTCCTTCGTGTCGCCAACCGTCGCCAGCAGCGCCGTCAGGTGCCCGCCGGCCGACTCGCCCGCGGCGCCGAAACGTTTCGGGTCGAGATTGAATCGCTTCGCATTGAAGCGCAGAAAACTCACCGCGGCGCGACAATCGTTAATGACAGCGGGGAATATCTCCTCCCGAGACTTGGTGTAATTGATCCCGGAGACCGCGTAGCCCCGGGCGACCATTTCGACTATCGGATTGGAGCGGTCTTTTGAACCCCAGTCCCATGCGCCGCCATGAATCCAGATGACCAGCGGCAGGGGCTTGTCGGACTTGGGACGATAGACATCCAGCAGCATTTTTCGCTCGCCATTGGTTGCATACACGATGTCCCGCTCGATGATCGTGCCTTTGGGCAGGCGATCGAGGATGTGTTGCGGATCATCCTTTTTGGGCTTTTTGGTAGCGGGCTTCTTGGCCTTCTTGGGCGCCGCAGCGAGCGTAATCGCGGTGACAAGGAGGCTTACCACCAGAAGCATAGCACAAGTTTTCGTCAAAGCTTTCATACGCATACAAGAATGCCTCCTCGAATAAAGAGCTCAAGACTCTTTGTTTGGTCCCTTTGTTTCTACTCAGTTGCCTTTGTCGGGCTGTTTTTTTTCTCGGGTCGCGTCGCGCGGTTCGACCAGCCGACAGACTGCCCCGGGGGCACGACCCAGATCTCCACGCGACGGTTCAATCTCTGGCCCCGTTTCCGGCCTCCCTCACTGGTGCGGTTCGGAACAAGAGGTTGATGCTCTCCGAACCCCATCACACACGTGCGATTGGGGTTCAATCCACTCTTCTCCAGGACCTTCCTTATGGAAATCGCCCGGTGAGCGGTCAGATACCAGTTATCGGGATGACGGCGCTTTGTGCTGGGTCTGCTGATCGGGATGTTGTCTGTGTGAACGGCCACATAGACATTGAAAGTTGCGACGCCTTTGGCGTTGAGGATTGTCACCAGCGCCGCAATCGCCTTTGTGGCGCTGGGATTAAGGGTGGTGGTCCCGAGTTCGAAGATCAGGTCCGATTTCAGCCTGACCATACCGAGGCTCGGTTTGTACTCGACCAGACCGGGATTGGCGCTCTCGAAGGCGCTCAAGGCCCTGTGGACGTCAGTCGGCACGACGAACAGTCTCGGTAGTGGATGCGATTTAAGAAGTTCGCCGAACTGGGTCGCCAGCTTCTCAAATCTCCCCTGCAGATCCTGACGAGCCTTCTTAAGCAGCGCAACATGTTCTTTCTCTATTTTGATCTGGCGATCCTGAAGGACAAGTTTGGCTTCCAAAGCATAAATCCTGCTTTTCGCTTTCTCCGTTTGTTTCTTTTGTTCGTCCAGCCTGTACAGTGTCCGCCGAAGGAGATCACCGATTCGCCTGCTCTCATCTCGCTGTTCTGTTAGTGTCTTGGCGAGCGTTGGAAGTACCTTCGCCAGAGCCTCCGCAGCCCCAGGAGCCGGACCTATGCGGATCAGAGCTTCGGTTGAAAACATGCGAATCCGTTCGTTCTCATCGGTCAACCCCTTTACGAACTCCGGAGCCGCCGCTTTTGCATCGGGTCCCATGCCCGCTAGCACAAAAAGTATCCCCGCTCGCTGGTCTTTTTTGAGATCTTTGATCTTCAACCGCTTCATGAGGGGAGTGACAACAGCACGACCCATCTTCCGCAGGCTATCGGCTAGTTTTTCGGCATCTCCAGAGTCCTTGGAGGCCATCGCCTGTAAGAAGGCGTCGATTTTCGCTTCCGCACCTTTCGGTGTAGCCTGTGCTGCTGCCGTGTTCTTCTCTTCACCATTGGTAACCGGCGCAGCCAACAGCATCCCTGCAAGAATCACCAGTGCATAAAGCCTGTAACCTTTCATCGTCAACTTCCTTTCTCTCTCAAGCGGATCTATAGAATTCAACATTGCGGGTATCGGCCCGCCTGTTGCAGTTACGGGGTCCGCCCTTCCTGGACAAAACATACTTCGCCGACCTCGCGGGCTTACCCTCCGTCGTTGCTCCAGAAATCATGAATGTAAAGCGATCTACTTTCCCGTCAAGCAGGACTGTGAATTCCCATGAGAATACAGTGTCCGATATTGTAACAGGCCCCCCGCCGCAGTCATAGACCATATCCACTCAGCGATTATTGTAATCCAATCGCCGGGAGGCGACAACTCGAAGGCATGGGAACTGACGCTCAACAAGAAAAGCCCTCGGATAGCTATCCGAGGGCTTGGGGTATTGCTTTGAATGCCAATGCGAGAAGTTCGCCTTAGTTTTCGTCCTTCTCTTCTTCTGCGGGAGCCTCTTCTGCAGGAGCTTCTTCTGCGGGGGCTTCTTCTGCGGGGGCTTCTTCTGCAGGGGCTTCTTCTGCAGGAGCTTCTTCTGCGGGAGCTTCTTCTGCGGGAGTCTCTTCAGTCTGGTTCTCTTCTACTGCCTCAGGGGTGTCGGCGGGCGCTTCCTCGTCGGGTTCTTCACCGTCCGGGACTTTTTTGGGTTTTTCTTCGATACCCTCGGCGGCTTTGATGCGTTTGGCCGCACGCGCGCTGCGTTTGTTGTCGCCACCAGTGCCCGCCCGCGAGGGCTCGTCCTCGATCAACTGCAAGATCACCTGCTTACCGGCGTCGCCGATTCGGCGTTCGGCAAGGTGGATGATCCTGGTGTAACCGCCGGGGCGGTCGGCGTACCTGGGTGCGATGACGTCGAAGAGCTTCTGAACGACGGTCTGCTCCTCGACTTCGTAGTCTTCGGTTTTCTTGTCGTAGGTATATATGTCACGGTCCTGCAGTCGCGAGAGTATCTGCCTGCGAGCGTGCAGTGTGCCCTTCTTGGCTACGGTGATCAATTTTTCCACGAACCGCCGCAGGTACTTGGCCTTGGCCTCAGTCGTGCGGATCGAGCCGTGCTGAATCAGAGCGGCCGCCATATTCCGCCGCATCGCCGTACGATGCTTGGAGGTGCGGTTAAAGTGTTTAGTTGCTTGTCGGTGACGCATCGGTGAAAATCCTCTCAGCCACAGGCTGATTTACTCGGCCATTTGCTCTTTCAGTTCGCCCTTGACGTCGGGCAGAGGCACATTCATGCCGAGCGACAGGCCCATGTCCTGCAGCTTTCGCTTGACTTCTCTCAGCGAAGTCTTTCCGAAGCTGCGGATCTGCAAAAGTTCTGTTTCGGGGCAATTAACGAGTTGCCCAACGGTCTGGATGTTTCCGGCTTCGAGGCAGTTATTACTTCGCACACCCAGTTCCAGTTCGTGAACGCTCATGGAAAGCTTCCTGAGCAGTTCCGAATCGATCTCTTCGTGGTCTTCGCCCGGGGCGGCTTCGACAATCTGCTCGCCGAGTTCGAAGTACTGCACGAACGGGTTTAGGTGCTTGCGGAAGATTTTAGCGGCCTCTACGAGTGCCATTTCCGGGGTAATGGTACCGTTGGTCCAGATTTCCAGGAGCAGGCGGTCGTAGTTCGTTCGCTGCCCTACTCGCGTATCTTCGGTTCGATATCGCACCCTGGTGACGGGCGAATACGATGCGTCGACGTAGATTCGCCCGAGTTCCTGATCGGCGTCGGGATCGTACATCGTCTCGCCGGGGATGTATCCCCTTCCGCCCTGGACGACCATTTCCATGTCGAACTTCACGTCGTCGGTCAGAGTCGCTATCACCAGTTCGGTATTGATGATCTCGACGGCGGGGTCCGCCTCGATCATCTCCGCGGTGACAACGCCGCTGACCTCGCTGTGAAGGCGCATGGTCTTGGGCGTGTCGGCATGGCTTTTGACCACGAGTTGCTTGATGTTCAGGACGATGTCGGTGACATCTTCCATCACACCGGGCAGCGACATGAATTCATGATCGGCGCCCTGGATTTTTATGCTCGTGACGGCGGCACCCTGGAGACTGCTGAGCAGAATTCTCCTGAGCGCATTACCGACTGTGGTCCCGAATCCACGTTCAAACGGCTCGACGGAAAACCGGCCGTACGTTGGAGTCGAAACGTCCTGATCGTTAACAACCCGTGTTGGTAGTTCTAGACCGCGCCACCTGATTCGCATTACCTATGCTCCCGTCCCGAAGGATCGCAAGAAGGATTATTGATTTCGATTACTCGTTTACTCTTCCCGACTCAGGGAACTATCGGCTACAGAATTCCACGACTAGGTTAACTTCTACCGGAATCATCACGTCATCTTTTGACGGTACGGCGAGAATCTCTCCAGCGAGCTTCGCCTGGTCGAGCTGCAACCAGTTCTGCACTCGCGGTTCGCCGAGTTCATCCAAATTAGCCCGGATCAGCGCCTGGGATCTGTCGGAGGGTTTGACGGTGATCTTGTCGCCGACACGCACCCTGTAACTGGAAATATTGACTCGCCTGTCGTTGATATAAACGTGCCCGTGGGCAATAACCTGACGAGCGGCGGGCCTGGACGGAGCCATACCGAGCTTGTGAATAACGTTGTCGAGCCGTCGTTCCAACAGGCTCAACAGTGCGGCGCCGGTATCGCCCTTGGTGCGGCTGGCCTGGCGGTACAGGTTCATGAACTGCCTGTCCCGGATACCGTAGTACCGCTTGACTTTCTGGGTTTCCCGAAGGCGCAGACGATATTCGCTGCCCCTTCCGCGCCGCCATGAATGCATGCCGGGGGGAACCATCCGCCGCTCGATCTTACCGCTCTCGCTGCGGGCGCCTTTCAGCATCAGATTGATGCCTTCCCGGCGGCTTAGCTTGTCTGTCGGACCTGTATGGCGTCCCATTTATCTATCGCTCCAATAGTCTTTTATCTATTATTCCGTCGAGTTTAGACTCGACGTTTCTTTCTCGGTCTGCATCCGTTATGCGGGATCGGGGTAACGTCTTCTATCGACGTAATTTTTATTCCGGAACCTTCAAGAGCGCGAATGGCGCTTTCCCGCCCGCTGCCCGGACCCTTGACGAGTACTTCGACTTCCGTCATGCCCATCTTCCTGGCGCTCTGGGCGGCGGTTTCCGCGGCGCGCTGAGCGGCAAAGGGAGTGGACTTCCTGCTCCCCTTGAAACCGATCGTACCGGCGGACGCCGAGCAAAGCACATCGCCATTGAGGTCGGTGATAGTAATCTGGGTATTGTTGTAGCTGGCGCGTATATGGGCGATACCCTTGGCGACGCCTCTGCGTTGTTTTTTGCTCTTGGCCATGAGTTACCGCATCTCCTTGACCGACTTCTTGCCCGCGACGGTCTTTCGCGGACCTTTTCTCGTTCTCGCGTTAGTCTTTGTTCGCTGTCCGCGGACAGGAAGCCCGCGACGATGCCTCAGCCCGCGATAGCAGGCGATATCTCGCAACCTCGCGACGTTCTGCTGAACCTGTCGCCGCAACTGACCTTCAATAATGAAGTCTTCTTCGAGGATACCGGCGATCTTCGAGAGCTGCTCTTCGTTCAGCTCCTTGGACGGAGTCTTCGGATCGATCCCGGTCTTCTCGCAGATAACCTCGGCGGACTTCGGGCCTACTCCGTAAATATATCGCAAAGCATATACCGTTGCTTTGTCGTTTGGAATGTCAACACCTGCCACACGCGGCATGTTTGTCTCCTTGCACCCAGCGCCCGGGGGGTTTTATCCCTGGCGCTGCTTGTGTTTCGGGTTATCGCAGATCACGCGCACGACGCCCTTGCGCCGGATGATCTTGCATTTCTCGCAGATTCTTTTTACTGATGCACGAACTTTCATCGTTCTATCCGTCCCTTGTCGCCCCTTCAGATGCCTGTCGACGCATCTAAGAGGAAGACAATATTTAACTTCCGTCTGTAAGCACTGTCGCCCCGTCGGGCGTTATCGCTATCGTATGTTCAAAGTGCGCCGAAGCCTGTGAGTCGCACGTTACGACCGTCCAACCGTCCGGACCACACTTAACGTCCGCCGATCCGAGATTCACCATCGGCTCGACCGCGAGGACCAGTCCCGGTTCAAGGCGAATGTCACGTCGCCTGAGTTCCGGCGAGACAAAGTTCGGAACCTTCGGGTCCTCATGCATTTCCGAACCGATACCATGTCCGACAAACTCGCGGACCACCGAGAGGCCTTCGGATTCGATATAGCCCTGCATTGCCTCGGCAACGCCGGACCACGTGAGTCCCGGTCCGCACATGGCAACGGCCAGTGCCAGCGAATTTCTCGTGACCTCGACGAGATGGGATACCTCATCGGGCACGGAGGCGACAATATACGTCTCCGCCGCATCGCCGCACCATCCGTCGAGTTCCACGCCGAAATCAACGCTGACAATATCGCCTTGGCAAACAGGCCTGGGCGACGGTATACCGTGAACGACCTCGTCGTTCACCGACACACAGATCGCACCTGGAAACGGTCCGGCGCGCCCTCGGCCCGGTACGCCCTTAAACAGGCACTTACCGCCGTGGTCGCCGCAAAGCCTTTCAGCTTCGGCATCTAGTTCTTCTGTTGTAATGCCCGGGGCAATCATATCACCCAAGCGGTCCAGCACAAGGCGAACGATACGTCCCGCCTTCCGCATACGTTCGATCTGGTCTGGGCTTTTTAGCCTGATCGCCACGCGGTGGACCTTCTACGCCTGGGCCTCGAAAGACGCCAGGGCCTCTATCACTTCAACCGAGACTACCTCAGCATCAAGATTTCCGTCGACGTCTACGATACTCAGCGAATCGCAACTCCGGTAGTAACCGATCACCGCTTCAGTCTGGGCCCTGTAAGCCTCGAGCCGCTGGCGAACAGTTGCTTCGCAGTCGTCGCTTCGCTGAGTCAGTTCAGCACCGTCACAATCGTCACAGTAACCTTCGCGTTTTGGGGGCATGAAGGTAACGTGGTACCCTCGCCCGCAGATCGGACAGGCGCGCCGTCCGGCAATACGCTTTACTATGATGTCATCGTCGGCAGTCATCACCACAACGGCGTCAAGCGGTCGGTCCGCTTCGACGAGCTGCTTGTCGAGCGCTTCGGCCTGCGCAACGGTGCGAGGGAACCCGTCGAGCATCAGCCCGCCGTCTACCTCGGTGATCGCCTTGGCCATCATCTCGACGACAACGTCATCGGGCACAAGTTCGCCGGCATCCATATAACGCGCCAGCGCCGCGCCCAGTTCGGAGTCTGAGGCCTTTTCCGCACGGAAAATATCACCACTGGAAAGGTGCTTCAACCCGAATTTCTTGACGAGTCGTTCGGCCTGCGTACCTTTACCAGCGCCAGGTGGTCCCATCAGCACAATTCTCAACCGTATGCTCCTCTTATCCGCGAACTTCCACTGAGGAAGCCGTCGTAGTTTCTCATCACCAGGTTTGCTTCGATACGCTGCACCAGATCCAGCGCAACCGATACCAGAATCAGCAAGCCCGTACCGCCCAGGAAGGATGACACGTCGTAGGGGATCTTGGCCAGGGTGGCGATCACCATCGGAATGACCGCAATGGTCGCCAGGAATGCGGCGCCGCAATACGTAATGCGCCCCATGACCTTTTCGAGGTATTCCGCCGTTCGCCTCCCCGGACGGAGCCCCGGAATAAAGCTCCCGTTGTCTCGGAGCTGATCGGCCATCTCCTTCGGGCGGAACTGGACGGTCGTCCAGAAGAACGCAAAGAAGAATATCATCCCGACATAGCAAACAGTATAGGTGTAGCTGGTCATCTGGAACGCTCCAGCCATCGTGCGCGCAAAGTCGCTGTTAGGCCACGACCTGCCCACCCAACTGAACAGCATGTTGGGGAAGATCATCAGCGAACTGGCGAAGATAATCGGCATGACGCCACCGTGGTTGATCCGCAGCGGGACAAAGTGGCGCCCGCCGGCGGTCATCCGCCGCCCGCGAATCTGCTTTGCCTGCTGAACGGGAATTCGCCGCTGACCCTGCGTTATCAGGATCGAACCGGCGACCACGAACACGAACGACAGCATCACAAAGCCCACCTCCAGCAAACCCACCTGCCCGTCACCGCTACCGACAAGCTTTGCGTCGGTTATGGCGTAGAGTTTGGCTACCGCGGTTGGAAGGCGTACGACGATACCGGCCATGATGATAAGGCTTATACCATTACCTATTCCGTACTCGTCGATCTGCTCGCCAAGCCACATCAGGAAAATGGTTCCGCCTGTCAAACCGACAACGCCCATCATGAACACCAACGTCGAGTCCTCGTAAGCGGGATAGAGCAACTTCTGCCCCCGCATCGTCATCATCCAGAACACGGATTGAATGATGCAGAGGGCGACGGTGGCGTACCGGGTGTATTCCTGTATTTTTTTCTGTCCGGCGGGCCCTTCCTTGCGGAGTTTCTCCAGGGATGGAAGCACCGTGACCAGCAGTTGGAAAATAATGGACGCGGAGATGTACGGCATGATACCCAACCCAAAGAGGCTGGACCTCTGAAAACTACCGCCTGTAAGCATACTCGCCTGCGCCAGCGCCTGGGAAAACACGTTGCCCTTATCGTCGCCCCAGACCTGCATTGCAGTTTGGTCCAGACCGGCCAGTGGCACGTGGAAGCCTATTCGATAAATACATAGCAGACCGAGAGTAAAGGCCAGCTTTTTGAGCAGCTCGGGAATGGAGAATATGTTCTCCATCACGGTTCTGACGCGCGTTTCGGCCCACAACGCCCAGATGTACGCGCAAACAATCAGCACGCCAAAGACCGCCTGCACAATACCGCCTATAGCGAATCCGCCGGTATCGCCGGTGTTGGCGGAGAAGACCTCGGACACACCTCCGGCTATCAGCCACAGACCTGCCGCTGCTACAATCACCCCTACAAGAAGTCTGAACTTTTGGAAAAGCATTAGTTAACTTCCATGAACTCCAGTTCAACGAGATAGTTCGTCTCTTTAAACCACCTCGACGGTCCCGCCCGCCTGGGCGATTTTCTCGGCAGCTCCCGCCGAGAATTTCGAGGCGACTACGGTAAGTTTCGTCTTCAGTTCCCCGTTACCGAGGATTTTGATCAGTTTCGCCGCATCGTCGACGAGTCCGGCGTCCTTCAGGACCTGCCCGTCGACGCGTGCATCATCGTCAAAGCTATCGAGATCGCTTACGTTTACAATCTGGTAGTCTTTGCTGAAATTGACGTTGCTGAACCCGCGCTTCGGGAGGCGTGCGACAGCGGGGTTCTGCCCGCCTTCGTAGCCCATTCGCTTGCCAATACCGCTGCGCTGCCCGCGTCCCTTGTGTCCGCGGCAACATGTCTTGCCATGTCCCGAGCCGTTACCGCGACCGACACGCTTGCGACGCTTGCTGCGACCGGCTTCTTTGAGTATTTCGCCGAGTTTCATCTTATGTCCACTCCACGCAGTGCGCTAACCATTTCTGCGGTGCGCAGCTTCTTCAAGGCGGCCATCGCAGCCTTCAGAAGATTCTTCGGTGATGTCGACCCATAAGCTTTGGTCAACAGGTTCTGTATTCCAGCAAGTTCCAGCATGGGTCGAAGCTTTTTACCGGCAATTACTCCGGTACCGTCTGATGCCGGAACCATAATAACGCTCGAGGCGCCGGCGCGACCGATAACCTGGTGGGGGATCGTCTGGCCTTTGAGATTTATCGAGACCATTGATTTCTTGGCCTCGGCAATACCTTTTTCGACGGCATTGGGAACCTCGTTTGCCTTTCCGTAACCCATGCCTACCCGCCCTTTGCGATCGCCAACGACCACCAGGGCCGCAAAGCTGAACCGCCGGCCGCCCTTGACGACCTTGGAGCAGCGATATATCTGAATGACATTCTCTTCCAGGCCGTCGCTGGGACCTTCGTCCCTGCCGCCTCTTCGTCTTCTTCTCTCAAACGCCACTGCGCATGCTCCTGCTTAAAATTCCAAACCGCCCTCTCGGGCAGCTTCGGCAAGTTCTTTAACCCGACCGTGAAACGCACAACCGTTACGGTCGAAAACTACCTTCTTGATACCGGCTTTGGTCGCTTTCTCGGCGAGACTCTGCCCGACGAGCTTGGCGCCCTTGCGATTTCCTCTGGCGATCGGATCGTCACAGACGGATTTTTCCGCCGTCGAAGCCGCCACCAGAGTATGCCCGGCCATATCGTCTATGATCTGGGCGTAAATATTCTTGTTGCTCCGGAAAACCGTCAGTCTCGGGCGATCGGCGGTTCCTGTCACGTTCTTTCGAACGTGCTGTTTTCGCCGTTTTCGCCGAAGGTTTTTCTTTTCGATTGCCTTCATGATTCGTATCCCACATGGGGTCAGTGTCAATAACTTCGCAACTATGCGCCGGTACCGGCAAAGGCCTTTCCGACCTTGCGACGCACATACTCGCCCGCATACCGTATACCCTTGCCCTTGTAAGGTTCGGGCTTGCGAGCCATACGGACTTTCGCCGCCAGTTGCCCGACAGCCTGCTTGTCAGGTCCGGAAACGGTAAACTTCGCCGGGTCCGTATCGCCTCTGGCCTGAGGAGTCTGTATTTCAACGGTCACGCCGGGAGGTACTTCAAAGACCACCGGATGACTGTACCCGCAGTTGACGATCAACTTATTGCCCTGCAACTGCACTCCATACCCGACACCATATACTTCCAGCCCGCGGACAAAGCCTTTGGTGCAACCTTCGATCATGTTGGCGATCAGGCTGCGGGTCAGTCCGTGCAGCGATCGGCTGAATCGATCGTCCTCGCCGCGCGAGACGGTTATGACCTTGTCGGCTTCGTTTATTTCCACGGCGACTTCCGGACGGTGGGTCCAGGAGAGTTTTCCCTTGGGCCCTTCGACCGAAACAGTTCGCTGGTTAAGCGTAACTGTCGCACCGCTGGGAATGGTAATCGGTTTTTTGCCAATACGCGACATCGTTGTTACCTCGTCAGCACACTGTACACAAGACTTCGCCGCCGACCTTCAATTCGCGACACTTCCGGTCGCTCAGAACGCCTTGAGACGTCGAAACAATCGCTATGCCCAGTCCGCCCATCGGGCGTGGAATTCCATCCACCCCGGAATAAACCCGCCGGCCCGGTCGCGAAGCACGCTTCACGTCAGTGACGACATCTTCGCCTCTGGGACCGTACTTCAAATAGACTCGCAACAAGCCCTGCTTATTGTCCTCAACGCGTTTGAAGTCCAGAATGTATCCTTCATCCTTAAGGACCTGGCAGACACCCTGGCAGACCTTCGAGGCGCGGATATTAACTACGTCGTGCCTGGCTGCAAGTGCGTTGCGAATTCGTGTCAGCATATCAGCTATGGGATCGGACAAACTCATCAGCGCTGCTTCCTGTTTACCAACTGGCCTTTTTCAGTCCGGGGATTTTGCCCGCGTGGGCAAGCTCTCTCAGACAGATCCGGCATATTCGAAACTTCCTGTAGATACTCCGGGGCCTGCCACAAAGCTGGCACCGTCGAATCCGCCTGGTTGAAAACTTCGGCGGTCGTTTTGATTTAGCTATTTGTGCGCTAGTCGCCATAAACTTCTCCAACGTCCTCAATCTGTGCGGAACGGCATGCCCATCAGGGTCAGCAGTTCGCGGGCCTCTTCATCGCTGTCGGCGCTGGTCTGGATCGCCACGTTCATACCCTGCATGAAGGTCACGCTGGACGGATCGATCTCGGGAAAAACCGACTGCTCGGTGAATCCCATGTTATAGTTGCCTCTTCCGTCGAAACTCGAGGCGTTTAATCCGCGGAAGTCCTTGACCCTGGGGATCGCCAGCGAGATCATCCGATCGAGGAACTCGTACATCCTGGCGCCTCTGAGAGTAACCTTCAATCCCACGTCCATACCTTCGCGGAGCTTGAAGTTACTGACGGACATTTTGGCCTTGGTGACAATCGGGTTCTGCCCGGCGATCAGCGCCAATTGCTTCTGGGCTGTTTCCAGCTTGCCCTTCTCTTCGTGGGCTTTGCCCATTCCCATAGAAACCACTACCTTCTCGACCTTCGGGATCGACAGGCGGTTCTTGTACCCAAACCGCTCGGTCAGGGCCGGAAGGACATCGTTTCGGTATTTTTCTAATAAGCGTGGTTGCATCTTTAGAACCCGGCCTTACTTGGCCTTTCTCATAATTCCGAGGGATTCGCCGGACTTCCGTGCGATTCGCTCTTTACTTCCGTCCGCGTTGATGCGAACTCCAACCCGCGTGGCCTGATCGGTCTTGGGATCAACAGGCAACACGTTGGAGATGTGAACGGGCATCTCCTTCTGGATTCGCCCGCCCTGGGGGTGCTTCCTCGAGGGACGCAGGTGCCTGTAGACGCGATTAACGCCCTGGACGAGCACCTTACCCCTGGAAGGATAAACCGCCATCACCTCGCCGACCTTACCGCGGTCGTCTCCGGCGAGGACCTTGACCATATCACCTTTAACTATGTGTCTGGCCATTATTACACTACCTCATTGGCAAGGGAGACGATCTTCATGAAGTTCAACTCCCTTAGCTCTCTCGCGACAGCCCCGAATATTCGGGTACCTCGCGGATTTCCATCGGCATCGACTATGACTACGGCGTTCTTGTCGAAGCGAACGTAGCTGCCGTCTGTTCTTCGAATAGGATGGGCGGTTCGCACGATCACGCACCTTACGATCTCGCCCTTCTTGATCTCACCGCCAGGCGATGCTTTCTTGACCGAACAGATAACAATCTGCCCGATAGAAGCCGTGCGGCGCTTATAGGTGCGTTTTCGCCTTGTCGAACCGCCAAGCACGCGTATGCAACCCACTATCTGGGCTCCGCTGTTGTCAGCCACTTCTAACCTTGTTTCTGCCTGGATCACAGGTAAAGTCCTTTACTGCAAACCCGCTATACAGCGTCGTCGTGACGGATGATCCGCACCAACCGCCAAGTCTTGTTCTTGCTGATCGGACGGCACGGAACGATTTCCACCAAGTCGCCCACTACCGCGATACTCTCGGGGTCGTGAACCGCCAACCGCGTACGTTTGTGAACGTACTTGTGGTACAGGGGGTGTTTCGTCAGACTGTCCACATCAACTCTGATGGTCTTGATTCCGCTGATCTTCCCGACCCGACCGGTTTTCCGGCCTGTCTGGACTCTCTGCTTGTCTGTCGTTTGTGTATCGCTCATTTACTCTCGCTCAATGACGGTTCTTCTTCGACGGCGGACTCCAGCTCACGCTGGTGCTGTACCGTCAGCAATCTTGCGATATCCGTCTTGGCCTTGGAGATCATCGTGGGATCTTCCAGGCGTTCCGTAACGGCCTGTGCCCTAAGGTCGAACAAGTGTCGCTTCAGGCGATCCAGTTCGTTGCTCAACTCTTCCGGACTCAATGCTCTTACTTCGTTTATCTTCATCGTCGAGACACCTTCGGAGTCATGCCCTTCTGGCCAGGAGGCGGCAACGCACGGGCATTTTGTGTGCTACGCGGACCAGGGCCTGCTTGGCCGTTTCGTCGTCCACACCGCCGATTTCGAACAGGACCGTCCCGGGCTTAACGCACGCGACCCAGTCTTTAGTCTCGCCCTTGCCTTTACCCATTCGAGTTTCCAACGGTTTGGAACTTATGGGCTTGTCGGGAAAGACCCTGATGTATACCTTGCCCTCACGGTGGAGGTAGTGAGTAGCTGCGACTCGACCGGCTTCGAGTTGCCTGGCGGTTATCCAGTGCGCTTCGAGGCTCTGTATTCCATAGTCACCGAAAGCAACGGTCTGCCCGCGAGTGGCGAACCCATTCATCTTTCCGCGCATCTGCTTTCGATGCTTGATTCTTTTTGGCATCATTGCCATGTCTGCACCTGCCTACTTACTCTTTTGACTCACTATTGGGTGTATCCGCAACCGCATCGCCCTTGGGCGCCTCGGGCGCCGGAGCCTCGCCGCCGGCTGGCGGAGGACTCGCCGCGGGCTGATCCGGTGCGCCAGACGCCGCCGGAGCGCTGCTTGTTTTCTCGCGGCGCGGACTCTGCGATCTCGGGGAGCGTCCACCGCCACCGCCGCCAGGACCGCCTGGACCGCCACCGTCGCGCTGCTGATACCTGCGTCTCGCGCGGGTCATCGCGGCTTGTTGGGTGTCGGTGGTCTCTTCTTCCTCGCCAAACATCCCGCGGAAGATCCAGACTTTGACGCCAACACTACCGTATGTTGTAATGGCCAGTGCGAATCCGTAGTCTACGTCGGCTTCGAGCGTATGCAGCGGGATCGAACCGCGAATCTGGGTTTCCGATCGCGCGATTTCCGCTCCGCCGAGGCGTCCGCCAACGGTTATCTTGACGCCCTTGGCACCCGCCTGCATGCAGGCATCGGCACGCTGCTTGATCACGCGACGGAAACTGGCACGCCGCTTGATTTGTTCTGAGATTCCTTCGGCTACCAGGTTGGCTTCGAGATCGGGATTTCTGATCTCGATAATATTGATGTTAACCCGTCGGTCGGTGAGGTCTTCGAGGGCCTCTTTGAGTTTTTCGACCTCTGCACCCTTTGGCCCGATAACAAGCCCTGGCCTGGCGGTTCGCAACGACACCTTGACTTCTTCGCGTGTCCGATCGATCTCGACGCTGCTGACGGCCGCGTAAGGAGGCTGGCGGTTGAGCCGCTGATCGACGAAGCGCCGGATCTTCTCGTCCTCGACGAGAAACTCTCCGAAGTTGCTCTTCGGTGCAAACCAGCGGCTTTTCCATCCGATGGTTATACCGGTGCGAAATCCAGTTGGGTTTACTTTTTGGCCCATAGTCGCCTGACTTCCTATTCTTCCTCGACCACAACGGTTATGTGGCTGGTTCGTTTCATGATCGGGTGTGCCCGTCCGCGGTCTTTCGGTCGAAACCTCTTCATCGTAGGCCCTTCATCAGCCTTCGCCGTTTCCACGTACAATTTATCGACGTCGGCTTCTGCTTCGTTCGCGTTGGCCACCGCACTGGTCAATACCTGCGAAACCAGAACCGCCGCACGCTGGGGCATGAATTTCAAGACGTTCAAAGCGTCCTGAACGTCGCGTCCGCGGATGAGGTCAGTCATCAACTTGACCTTTCGTGGACTGATTCTCGCAAATCTATGTACTGCTCGCCAAGCCATCTTTCAGTAATCCTTGCTTCCCGGGGCCCGCGGGGCCTGTGGGGTTAGATACTCGGTTGTGCTATCTCTTTCTTCCGCTGTGTCCACGGAACATACGCGTGGGACTGAACTCGCCAAGCTTGTGTCCGACCATATCCTCGGTAACCAATACGCGGAGGAATGTCTTTCCGTTATGCACCATGAACGTCTCGCCGATAAACTCCGGGACGATGGTACACGCCCGACACCAGGTTTTGATGGCCTCCCGCCCGCCGGACTCCTTGGCCTTCATAACCTTCCTGTACAGTTTCTCGTCGACGTATGGGCCTTTTTTTGCGCTTCTGGTCATCTTCTGCTACTCTTGTAGGCCGGTTTACAGTGTCAGTTGTCCGTGACGGACATTCCTGCGCCGTCGCAGGATCAGTTTGTTTGAAGCCTTCTTTTTTCGCCTGGTCTTTCCACCTTTGGACAGTTTTCCGGTGGGCGAACAGGGTTGTCTTCCGCCTGCCCGGCGTCCTTCTCCACCGCCCATCGGATGCGCCACGGGGTTCATCGCCGTCCCGCGAACGTGAGGGCGGCGTCCCAGGTGGCGTTTACGTCCGGCCTTACCGAGACGTACGCCCTGATGCTCGACGTTGCCTACCTGCCCGATAGTCGCACGGCAGGCGATGTTGATCATTCTCATTTCGCCCGAGGGCAGGATCAGGTGAGCGTACTTTCCATCTCTTCCGCCCAACCTCGCCGACCCGCCGGCGGTTCGGACCATCTTACCGCCCTGCCCGGGTCTCATTTCCACATTGTGTACTTCCATACCCAGCGGGATATTGCTCAGCGGCATGCAGTTTCCGACTCTGGGCTCACACTTCTCGCCGCTGAAGATCTTCTGTCCGTCCTCGAGACCGACCGGCGCCAGGATGTACCGTTTTTCTCCGTCTTCATACTGGACCAGGGCGATATTACAACTCCGGTTGGGATCGTATTCTATTCCGATCACTTCGGCGGCAACGTCGTCCTTGTTACGCTTGAAATCGATCACTCGATACATCCGCTTGTGTCCGCCGCCGCGGTGCCTGGCGGTGATCTTTCCACTGTGGTTGCGCCCGCCCTTTTTCTTCAGCGGTTTGAGGAGCGACTTCTCCGGTCTGG
The DNA here is from genome assembly GCA_964607575.1 of uncultured Planctomycetaceae bacterium. GTDB lineage: Bacteria > Planctomycetota > Phycisphaerae > SM23-33 > SM23-33 > BS750m-G57. Next base: position 16,780 of record CAZSLS010000058.1, read on the forward strand.
ATTTCGTAACCTCGGCGAACTCGTTGACCGAGCTGTTTCGTCTTCCCGCAGAGGTCGGTTTGTATTTTTTGATCGCCATGATGCTTCTTGCCTTGATCTGGAGTCCGCTAGAACAGGTCGATGCGGTAGTCCTCATGCAGATGCACGATCGCCTTTTTCCATCTGGCGGTTGTGCCCGTATTGCGGCCTTGCCGACGGGGCTTTCCCTTGCGGTTGGCCGTCCGTACGGACTTGACCCTGACCTTGTATATCTTCTCGATAGCCTGCTTGATCTGCGCCTTGTTAGCGCCCCAAGCCACTACGAACGCATAGTCGTTTCGCTTCTCGCTGAGGTGGGTACTCTTCTCTGTTACCAGCGGGCGAATGATGATGGAATATATATCGTTTTTCATCGTTCAGTCTTCCTGTCCCATCAGCATTTCCATCGCTTCGCGGGTAATCAGCATTTTCTGCCGCGTGGCAATATCGAAAGCATTGAGTTCTTCAGTGATGCGAACTGTCAGATCCTGCAGGTTCCGGCTGGACAGGTATATGTTCGTGTCGCGCTGGTGCAGCGCCAGCAGGCAACTGCGATTGATACTGAGGTTACTCAGCAGTTCGGCCATTTGGCTGGTCTTGGGCGCCTCGCAGACTAGTCCATCGACTACGGCGAGGTCATTGCCGAGAATTTTGGCGAGAATTGCAGTCTTACGAGCGGCGAGCCTCATTTTCTTGGGGAGTTTCTTGCGGAAATCTCTACGGCGTTTGGCAAAAGCCATGCCGCCTCCGCGAAGTACGTTGGTCCTTATCGAACCGCGGCGGGCATTGCCCGTTCCCTTCTGGCGGAAAAGCTTCTTGGTCGAACCTTCAACCATTCCGCGGGATTTGGTAGCGGCGGTACCCTGTCGCTTGTTGGCATGATAGGCGACAACCGCCTGCTTCAGCAGCGCAGTGTTCACCCTCGTGCCGAAGGCCTCGTCGCCAACCGACAGCGTCTCAATTTGCTTGCCTTCCGTGTTGTATACTGGAACTTCCAACATTACCGATTTATCCCGTTGGTCTGGTTATTCCGCATCTTTGGCGTCGGTCTTGGGCTCTACGTTGTCCTCGACCTCTGCTTCTGCTTCTATCTTGTCCGCGGCGGTCTTGGCGGCGGCTTCTGCCTTGTCCGTGGCGGCTTTGGCGATGGCTTCTGCCTTATCAGCGGCGGCCTTGGCGGCGGCTTCTGCCTTTTCCTCAGCGGCCTTGATCTTTTCGGCCACAGCCTTTTCCTCTGCCTGGATGCGGGCCTTGGCGTTGGCCTTGGCTGTGGTGGAAACTCTAACCTGCACGAACGTACCGTTGGGTCCTGGTACCGCACCCTTGATGAGCAGGAGATTGTTTTCTTTGTCGATATTGATGAGGCGGTGATTGCGGCTGGTGGTTTTGTCCATCCCCATGTGCCCACTCATCCGCTTGCCTTTTTTCGGTTTTGGACCGGTACCGGCGTTGGTACCGTGGCTGGCGATCGAACCGATGCTGCGATGCTTTCGCTCGACACCGTGGGAAGCGCCCTGTCCGCCGAAGTTATATCGCTTCATGACACCAGCGAACCCCTTGCCCTTGCTCGTGCCGATCACGTCGACAAAATAGATACCGTCAAATATATCAACGGTGATCCTCTGTCCCGGTGCAATGTCCTGGTCAGGTGCATCGAGGCGAACTTCGCGAACGAACTTCTGCGGTTTGACTCCGGCCTTTTTGGCGTGACCGATCAGGGGCCTGGTTGCCCTGTGTGCCTTGACGTCTCCGAAACCAAGCTGCACGGCGTCGTACCCGTCCGATTCGACGGTCTTGACCTGGAGTACGGGACACGGTCCGGCCTGGACGACGGTGACCGGGTGTAGTACACCGGCATCGTCGTATACCTGAGTCATGCCAATTTTTTTTCCTAGCAGTGCTGTCAGCATCGTCTTGTTCCAAGTGGGCTGTTGGTAGCGGGCGTAACCGTCAGATGTTCCGTACCGACACTATGCCTTGATCTTGATGAAAACCCCTGCCGGTACAACCAGGCGGTTGAGCGCTTCGATTGTCCGGACGGTCGGCTCGTAGATGTCTATAATCCGCTTATGGGTTCGCATCTCGAACTGCTCGCGTGACTTCTTGTCCACGTGAGGACTCCGCAGTACGGTGTATCGTTCGATCCTGGTAGGCAGCGGAATCGGTCCGCGAACCCTGGCGCCGGTGCGCTCGGCGTGATCGACTATTTCTTTAGCCGAACTATCCAGCGCCCGGTGGTCATAGGCTTCCATTCTAATTCTAATCTTATCTTGCACCATGCAATGACGTCTCCGAAACTCTCTGAAACGACCCATGCCAATCCGGGCCAATGTGGAGAGTCCTACTAGGATACGCAACGAAAAGTCCCTGTCAACAATGAACTTTCCTTTTTTTCATTTTTTCTCTCAAAGTCCCATGCGCCGAAGTATATCTCCGGTAGTCTGGCGCGGCGTTGGTCTGTACGTCAGCGGTTCCATTGTGCTATTACCACGACCCTGCGTCAGGGATCGCAACTGCGTTGCATAACCAAACATTTCAGCCAGCGGAATCTCGGCGGTCAACACGCGATACTGACCTCGCTGAACCATATCACGGATCTCTGAACGCCTGGCGTTAAGGTCGCCGGTAACAGCACCTACGAACGTCTCGGGAACCGTAACCTGAACGCGCATTATCGGTTCGAGAAACACCGGCGAAGCCTTTTCGACGGCGGCTTCGAACGCCATCGCACCGGCCTGGCGGAACGCCACGTCGCTGCTGTCTACCGGGTGATGCTTCCCATCGAGCAGGGCAACCCTGATGTCTCGCATGGGATAACCCGCCAGAATACCACAGGTTGCCGCGTCTCGCACGCCCTCAGCCACCGACGGGATGAATTCCTTGGGAATGACCCCGCCCTTGGTAGCATCGACAAAATCAATGGCCCGATCATCATCTTCGTCACGCCATGGCTCGACGCTGAGTTCCACCACGCCGAACTGTCCCCTGCCTCCGGTCTGGCGGATGAACCGACCCTCGGCAGTAGCGCGGGCCTGGATGGTTTCTTTGTAGGCGACATTCGGTCGACCGACATGCACGTCCAGTCCGAGGTCTCGAGTAAGCTTGTTCTTGACGATTTCGAGATGCAATTCGCCCATTCCGGAGATCGTACTCTGACCGGTCTCCTTGTTGTAGCTGTATCGAAAGGACGGATCCTCGCGTCGCAGGATATTGAGCGCGTTTGCCAGCGCCTGTTTGTCGGCGTTCGTTCGCGGTTCGATGGACATGGTGATCACCGGATCGGGAAACTCCAGACGTTCCAGGACGACCGGCGCCTTGGTGTCGCAGAGGGTGTCCCCCGTGACCGAATCGTTCATGCCCACCAAAGCCACTATGTCCCCGGCGACCGCCTCGTCGCGACGAATACGCTGTTTGGCGTGCATCTCCCAAATGCGGGTAACGTTTTCCTTCTTGTTCTGGGTGCTGTTGAGGACGCGCGTGTTGGACTTCAACGTTCCGCTATAAACTCGAACGTAATTCAGGTAACCATGCTGATCGGAGGCCAACTTGAATACCAAAGCCGAGAACGGCGCATCGGGGTCGCTCTTGCGGATAACCTGGGGGCTGGACTTCTCGAGGCTCTCGTGCCCTTCGACGTCAGGTATGTCCGGAGGACCCGGCAGGTAGTCGACAATCGCATCGAGCAGCGGGCGAACGCCCATATGCTTCAATGCCGACCCGCACAGAACCGGTTGGATCTTTCCGGTAATCGTACCTTTTCGCAGCGCCGCTATGATCTGGTCTTCTGTGACCACCTCGTCGGCGACATATCCGGCCATCAGGTCGTCATCGCACTCGGCGGCAGCTTCGATCATCTCGCCACGGAGATCCTCCATCTCCTCGACCATGTCGTCGGGCACGTCTTCGACGCGGAGGATGGTTGCAACATCGTCGGGATCGTAGAAGTATGCCTTCCTCCTTATCAGATCAATCTGCCCTTTGAAATCTTCTCCGGCGCCGATGGGAATCTGCACGACTACCGGATTGGCGTCGAGTCGTGTACCGATCTCCTTGACGACGGTTTCGAAGTCGGCGCCGATGCGGTCAAGTTTGTTTATGAAGCACAGTCGCGGTACTCCGTAGCGGTCTCCCTGCCGCCAGACAGTTTCAGACTGAGCCTCGACCCCGCCAACAGCACAGAAGACGGCGACGGCGCCGTCGAGGACCCTCAGCGATCGTTCGACCTCGATGGTGAAATCCACGTGGCCCGGTGTGTCGATGAGGTTTACGGTAGTCTCGCCCCATAGAAACGTGGTGGCCGCGGAGGTAATGGTGATACCCCTCTGCTGCTCCTCGATGAGATAGTCCATGACGGCCGTCCCGTTGTGGACCTCACCTATTTTGTAGGTCCGCCCGGCGAAATACAGTATTCGCTCGGTAACGGTTGTCTTGCCTGCATCGATGTGTGCCATCACACCAATGTTGCGAAGTTTTCTGGGCTTCTTTGCCATAACTACTCGATGCTGATCGTTCACGCCAGTCGGGGGACAATTACAATCCCGATTGCACAAACACAGTCCCTGCGCACGGAAAAACCGCGTAACTACGCTAAAACATCGCCCGTCGGGAGACGACAGGCACCGGTCTTCGACTCGGATCTGCGACTGCGACTGCGATCCGGCAGGCCGGTCCGGTTGTCCTATCTCATCTCTGAGCCCCGGCCCGTACCGAACCGGGGTCGCCGGAGGTCAGATTCTTCCGGGCGGAAACGTCCGACCGATCTGAAATCTGAACTCTGCGATTCAGCCAACACCGCTTTCTCAGCCCGGAATGGGCCGGGAGGCGAATGGTTGGAGTGTTTCTGCCCGAATTCCTATCGGGCAAAGTGCGCGAAGGCCTTGTTCGCTTCAGCCATTCGGTGAACATTTTCCCGAGTGGTCATTGCGGTACCTTCGCCATTGTATGCGTCAATCAGTTCTTTGGCCATTCGTTCGCGTATGGGGCGCCCCTTGCCCTTGCGAACCGAATCGCGGATCCATCTGAAAGCCAACGTCGTCTGGCGTTTGCGGTTAACGGGTCTGGGGACCTGATAGTTCGAACCGCCAACTCGCTTGGAGCGGACTTCTACCATGGGCTTGACATTCTCGATAGCCTTCTCAAACACTTCAAGGGGCGTGGCGTCTGAGATCTTCTTCTCGATAATGTCCATCGCATCATAGAAAAACCGCTGCACGGTGGACTTCTTACCGTTAGTCATGAAGCAATTGATGAATTTGGCGACCAACTTACTGGCGAATCGCGGGTCCGGCGCCAACTGCTTTGCCGATGATGTAAACCTTTTGCGTCCCATAATATCTTTTCCAGGCCCGCTTTATCGGGCGCTTCTCCCCGGTCAACCGGGGGTATCAATGCAACTACTTGGGCTTCTTGGCCCCGTACTTGCTGCGACTTTGCTTTCTACCGTCAACACCCAGACAGTCCAGCGTTCCACGAACGATGTGGTATCGCACACCGGGAAGGTCTCTGACTCGACCACCCCGCACGAGCACGATGCTGTGCTCCTGGAGATTATGGTCGATCCCGGGGATGTAGGCGGTAACCTCTTTACCGTTGGACAACCTTACCCTGGCAACTTTCCGCAACGCGGAGTTGGGCTTCTTGGGCGTAACGGTTTTGACCAGGAGACATACACCGCGTTTCTGCGGACATGACTCCAGCGCCATATTCTTTTTCTTGGCCTTTTGCGTCTTCCTGGGCCTTCGTACTAACTGATTGGTCGTCGGCATTATTATCCTCTAAACAATTTAGTTTACTGCGATTAAGTTCTATATCCGTCCTGTCAAAGCCTTCTGGACATCGTCAGCGATCTGGGACTCACTGGTCTCATCGCGACCGGGCTCTTCTTCGTGGCCTTCGGGTATCACCCGGGTAATTTTCATATCGAGGTACGGTTTGAAACTCGTACCGGCCGGTATCAGGTGCCCGAGAATCACGTTTTCCTTCAGACCGCGTAACTCGTCAACCTTCCCGCCCAGCGATGCTTCGGTGAAGACCTTCGTGGACTCCTGGAAGCTGGCGGCCGACAGGAAGCTGTCAGATTGCAGCGATGCTTTTGTAATTCCCAACAGCAGCGTTTTCGCCGTTGCGGGGCGAGGTCGTTTGGTCTTTGCCGGTTCCTCGCCGTCGGTTTCGGCGTCCATATTCGCCTGCTCGATCAGGTCCCTGGAGACGACCTGGCCTTCGCTCAGGCTCGTTCCGCCGGGCTCTACAACCTTCAGCGATCCGGCGAGTCGTTTATTTTCACCCAAGAACACGAATTTGTCAACAACATCTCCGGGCAGAAGTTCGGTGTCACCCACAGAATCGATCTGGACCTTTCGGAGCATCTGGCTGAGGATCACCTCGATGTGCTTGTCATTGATGCTCTGCCCAGCCGCACGATAGACAGTCTGGACCTCGCCAAGGAGGTAATGCTGCAGCGCCTCCTCACCACGGATATCCAGAATATCCTGGAGGACGAGCGGACCTTCGGTCAGCGGATCACCGGCTTCCACATAGTCGCTGGTATGGACCAGGAGATGCCTGTCGTGGGGCACGTGGTGGTCTCGTTCCATACCGGACTCACTGCGGATGATAACCGTCATTTTACCGCGCCGCTTGTCGGTTCGCAGTTCGACCATCCCGGAGATTTCGGCCATAGCGGCCGGTTCCTTGGGCTTGCGCGCCTCGAAGACTTCGGTAACGCGTGGAAGGCCCGCGGTGATGTCCTGAGTGCCCATGATTTCGCGCGGTTGGCGTGCGAGCAAGACACCGGCCCGGACCGCATCGCCTTCTTCGACCTCGATACGCGCCTTGGCGGGCAGGTAGTGGAAGTCGAGGATCTTTCCGCTCTTGTCCTCGATGACAATTCGCGGGTGCATCTCGCCCTTGTGCTCGATAACGACATATCGCCTTCCGGTGCTACCGGTTTTGGCCTTGCCTTTCTCGTCTTCGATGCGAACGGTCTCGCCTTCTTCGATGTCCTGGAAGCGGACAACGCCTCCGGCTTCGGCGAGAATCGGTACGCTGTGTGCGTCCCACCAGACAAGTCTCTGTCCGGGCTTGACCTTCTTGCCTTCTTCGACGTCAATTCGCGCACCGTAGGGTATCTTGTACTTATCGAGTTCCCTGCCCTTTTCGTCGTGTATGGATATTTCGCCGTTCCGCTTCAGGACAATAACGCTGGCTTCCTTGCCCGACCCGATGGCTACTGCATTCAATTCGTTGTATTTGACTGTTCCGGATACGGTTGCAGCGATTTCGGTTTCGACCACCGCTCGGGTCGCAACTCCGCCGGTGTGGAACGTACGCATGGTCAACTGCGTACCGGGTTCGCCGATTGACTGGGCGGCGATTATGCCCACCGCGTTGCCTTCTTCGACCAGTTCGCTGGTGGCGAGGTCGACACCGTAGCAATTGGCGCAAATACCCAGGGGTGAGTCGCAAGTCAGCGGGCTGCGAACCTGAATGGTCTCCAGACCGAGGTCCTCGATTTTCAGGGCCATCTCACGGGTGATGATCTGGTTTTCCCGAACGATCAATTCGTCGCTGATCGGGTTGATTATGTTCTCGCGTGCGATGCGTCCGGTGATAACGTCTCGCAGAGGCACGTCGACCTGCTCGCCCTTGTAAGTAGCCGATTTGCTGATGCCCTTGAGCGTACCGCAATCGATGCTGTTTACTATCACGTTCTGGGCGACATCGGCGAGTTTACGCGTGAGGTATCCAGAGTCCGCAGTCTTCAGGGCGGTATCGGCCAGCCCCTTTCGGGCGCCGTGCGTCGAGGAGAAGTACTCCAGGACGGTCAGCCCCTCGCGGAAGTTGGCGCGAATGGGCGTTTCGATGATCTCGCCGGAAGGCTTACTCATCAGTCCTCGCATACCGGCAAGCTGCCTGATCTGGTCGACATTGCCTCGCGCGGCGGACGCCAGCATCATGTAGACGGGATTAATGTAGTTGGGATCATTGGCCCGGCGGTCGCTTTTCAGGTCGGTCATCATGCTCTTGGTGACTTCTTCGCGAGCATGAATCCATACGTCAACGACCTGGTTGTATCGTTCGCCGTCGGTAATCGCGTCGTTGTGGAAATCGTCCTCGATCCGGTCAACGCGTTTCTGGGCGGCGTCGATGATCTTGGCTTTGTCTCCGGGAATCTTTGCGTCGGTGATTCCGAATGACGTACCGGCCACCGTCGAGTACTTGAAGCCCAGGGCTTTCATGAGGTCCAGCAGAATGAGTGTATCACTGCGCCCGAGCCTTACATAGCAATCGCGGATAACGCGGGCGGCGCCTTTCTGACCGAGCGGGTAGTTGTAGAAACCCATACCCTCGGAAAGAACGTCATTGAATATACATCGTCCGGGAGTGGTCATTATCTTGCCATCCGATGCAACGCGCATCTTGTCGCCTTCGATGACCTCGGTATCCCTGGGTACTCTCAGGACGATCTGGGCGTGCATACCCACCCGCCCCAGTGTATATGCGGTAATGGCCGCGTTGGTGGTGGCATAGATCGGGCGGTCCTGTCCGTCACTGCAGGCGATGGTTTCGACATCGTCCGAGACGAATTCCGCACCGTGGTCGGTGGTCAGGTAGTAGACGCCCAGAACGATGTCCTGCATCGGCGAGACGATCGGCGCGCCGCTGGCCGGCGAGAAAATATTGTTGGTCGCGAGCATCAACACGTGCGACTCTGCCTGCGCTTCGACGGAAAGCGGTAGATGGACCGCCATCTGATCGCCATCGAAGTCCGCGTTGAAACCCTTGCAGACCAGCGGGTGGATCTTGATGGCGTTACCTTCGACGAGAATCGGCTCGAATGCCTGAATGCCCATCCGGTGAAGGGTCGGAGCACGGTTCAGCATGACCGGGTGCTGGTAAATCACTTCTTCAAGGACGTCCCAGATCTCCCGATCCCGGCGTTCGAGCATGCGTTTAGCGCTTTTGATGGTGTCGGCCAGTCCGCGATCCTTAAGGCACCGGATGATAAACGGCTGGTACAATTCGAGGGCGATCTTTTTCGGTAGTCCGCACTGGTGGAGTTTGAGTTCGGGCCCGACGACGATAACCGACCTTGCCGAGTAATCGACTCGTTTGCCCAGCAGGTTCTCTCGGAATCGCCCCTGCTTGCCCTTGATCATATCGGTGAGGCTCTTGAGGGGGCGGTTGGCGGTTCCCTGGACCGGGCGGCGGCAGCGGGAGTTGTCGAACAGTCCGTCGACCGCCTGCTGCAGCATGCGTTTTTCGTTGCGGATAATGACGCCCGGTGCGTTGAGGTCCATCAACTTCTTCAAGCGGTTGTTACGGTTGATGATTCGCCTGTAGAGATCGTTGAGGTCGCTGGTTGCGAAGTTCCCGCTCTCCAGGAGGACCAGTGGTCTGAGGTCCGGTGGGATAACCGGAATGACGTCCATGACCATCCATTCGGGATCGTTACCGGAGGTCCTGATGCTCTCGACGAGTTTGAGGCGTTTGGTGATATCCTTGATCTTTTGCTTCGAACTGGTTTTCGTCAGGGCCTCGCGAAGGTCGTCGGCAAGAACGGGTAATTCCAGCTTCTCCAGCAATATCTTGATTGCTTCGGCGCCCATGGACGCCCGATAGTCGCTACCATAGCTCTCGTAGGCCTGGCGGTATTCATCCTCGGTGAGGACCTGCTGGTATTTCAGCGGCGTCTGTCCCGGGTCGACCACCACGTAATCCTGGAAGAGGATGACCTTCTCCAGATCCGACGTTTTCATTCCGAGCAGCGTGCCCAGTCGGCTGGGGAGGGCCTTGAAGTACCATATATGCACGATGGGCGCAGCCAGCGAGATGTGCCCCATTCGTTTGCGACGGACCCGGGAGTGGGTAACCTTGACGCCGCAGCGGTCGCAGATGATACCCTTGTGCTTCGTGCCCTTGTACTTCCCGCACGAGCATTCCCAGTCGCGCTCGGGACCGAATATCCGCTCGCAGAACAATCCTTCCTTTTCAGGACGGTACGTTCGGTAGTTGATCGTTTCGGGCCTTCTGACCTCTCCGAACGACCAACTGCGAATATCGTTCGGTGAAGCCAGCATGACTTTCACCGACCCGTAGTCATTAATTTTATCGTAAACGCTCTCAACCATTCCTAGTCGCTCCCTGTGGGGGTTCGATCAGATAAGTCTTCGTTTTTCCAACTGGATATTGAGTCCCAAGCCTCTGAGCTCGTTGCATAACACATCGAAGCTGACCGGCGTACCGGCCTCAAGGGTGTTGGTTCCCTTGACCATCGACTCGTAGATTTTCGTACGCCCTTCGACATCGTCGCTCTTGACGGTAAGGAGTTCCTGGAGGGTGAAGCTCGCGCCGTATGCCTCCAGGCCCCACACTTCCATCTCGCCGAATCGCTGTCCGCCCGTGCGGGCCTTACCGCCCAGAGGCTGCTGCGTGATCAGCGAGTACGGTCCGGTCGCTCTGGCGTGGATCTTCTCATCAACCAGATGGTGAAGCTTATTCATGTATATGTATCCGACGGTAACCTTCTGCTCGAGCGGTTCGCCGGTACGTCCGTCAAACAGCGTAATCTTCCCGTCTTCCGGCATCTCGACGAGCAATTCCAAGCTGTTTCCGGCGTTCTGGATAACGTCCGGATCGTCGCATCTCTCGGCGACGGTCGCATTGGCTTCTTTCATGCAGTCGAATATCTCTGCTTCGGAGGCACCGTCGAAAACGGGCGTCACAGCCTGGAATCCCAGAACCGCCGCCGCCCAACCCAGATGCGTCTCGAGTATCTGCCCGAGGTTCATTCGACCCGGAACGCCAAGCGGGTTGAGCACGATTTCAACCGGCGTACCGTCTTCGAGGAAAGGCATGTCTTCTTCAGGCACGATTCGGGCGATGACGCCCTTGTTACCGTGCCGTCCAGCCATCTTGTCGCCAACACCGAGCTTGCGCTTGGTCGCAACGCGGACCTTGACCATCTCCAGTACACCGGAGGGAAGCTCGTCTCCGCGCTTCATGTGATCGAGTTTGCGATCCATTTCCTTCTGGATATCCTGAACTCTAGGCCAGTATCGCCCGTAGATGCGCTCGGCCTGCTGCTTCGAGGCCGGGGACTTGGACTTCGCCCATCGGATGGTGAAATCGCCGATCTGTTCGAGGATAACCTCGTCATTATCGCTTAACCCGACCTTCTGCCTGGTACTCGGGTCGACCATCTCAGCACCGAGAACTTCGTTCATCGCTCCAGACATTTCGCGGAAGACGCGGATCATTCGCCCGTACATCATCTGCGTATACTGTTTGATTTTTCGCCTGTGCTGGGCCTTCATCTCGTCCGACATGTGCATCCGTCGGCTGAAACGTTTGGTATCTACGACAACACCTTCTTCACCGGCGGGCAGTTCGAGGCTGTCGTTCTTGACGTCCTCGCCGGCGCGTCCGAATATCGCGTGGAGCAGTTTTTCTTCGGGAGTCAGTTCGCTTTTTGACTTCGGCGAGACCTTACCGACGAGGATATCTCCGGCGCCGACGCGGGTTCCGATCCTGACTATGCCTTCGGCATCGAGATTCGCCAACGCCCTCTCGGAGACGTTGGGTATGTCTCTCGTGAATTCTTCGCGTCCCAGCTTGGTCTCTCGGACTTCCACGTCGTACTCTTCGAGGTGTACCGAGGAGAACGTATCTTGTTTGCACAGGCGTTCGGAGATGACGATGGCATCTTCGAAGTTGTATCCGTCGAACGGCATGAACGCCACCAGCACGTTTCGTCCGAGGGCAAGTTGCCCGCGTGACGTCGACGAACCGTCAGCGATGACCTGTCCTTTCTTGACCCGCTGGCCCGGTGCGACTATGGGCTTCTGATTGAGACAGGCCCGCTCGTTGAGCTTGTTGAACTTGCGAAGTTCGTACTCGTCGGCGTTGTCTATGATGATGCGTTCGGCATCGACATACGTAACCGTGCCTCCTTTGGATGCCTTGACGACAAGCCCGGAATTCCCCGCCACGCTCACTTCCATTCCGGTCGCAACGACGGGCGCCTCACTTCGCAGGAGAGGTACGGCCTGGCGCTGCATGTTCGAGCCCATCAAGGCCCGGTTGGCGTCATCGTGCTCGAGGAACGGGATCAGCGCCGCCGAGACGCCCACGGTCTGTTTCGGCGAAACGTCAAGATACTCCACGTCCTTCCCGTCAACCATTTTCAGGTCGCCCTTTACGCGTGCCAGAACGTGTTGTGCGGGCAATGCGTAGGCGCCTGTTTTGTCCATTTCCAGCGAATCGGGCGGCGCGAGGACACCTTCTGCCTCTTCGTCGGCCCGCAGGAATTGCGTCTTGTCGGTTACCTTTCCCTTGACGACCTTACGGTAGGGAGTAACGATGAACCCGTATTCATCGACGGTGGCGTAGATACCCAGTGAGGTAATCAGGCCGATATTCTGTCCTTCAGGCGTCTCGATCGGGCAGACCCGCCCGTAGTGGCTTATATGGACGTCTCGCGTCTCGAAGCCGGCCCGTTTTCGATTGAGTCCGCCCGGTCCCAGCGCTGAGAGTCTGCGTTCGTGTGTCAGCATGCTCAGCGGGTTCTGCTGATCGACGACCTGCGACAGCTCGCCGCGTCCGAAGAAGTAGTCCATACTCGAAGAGATGCTCTTGGAGTTGACCAGTTCGGATATCTTGGCGATTTCGTCGAGGTCCTTGATGGTCATACGTTCCTGGACCGTACGTCGGAGTTTGAGGAAGCCCTTCCGCATTTCTTCGATAGCCAGTTCGGCGATGGTTCTCAGGCGGCGGTTTCCCAGGTGATCGATATCGTCGATCGTGCCCTCATTGGTGCGCAGAGTCATGATGTACTTCAGGATATTCAGGAAGTCATCGGTACACAGCGTCATCGCCGTCTCGGGGGTGTTCTGTTTGAACTTCCTGTTGATTCTGAAGCGTCCGACTTTGCCCAGGCGGTATCGGTTTGTATCGCAGAATTTCTCCCGGAACAACGCCTTGACCTTCTCGGGCTGCGGCGGATTACCGGGTCTCAGACGCATATACAGGCGAGACAGCGCTGATTCGTGGCTGTCCGAGGCGTCTTCACTGAGAGTATTGAGCACCAGCGGGTCGGTCATGTTCGTGATGACTTCAACCTTCTTGACGCTGCCCGCGACGATCTTCGTCAGCGCCTCGCCAACCTGTCCGCCGGCGGGTACGAGTTCTTCGCCGCTTTCGGGGTCGACGACGGCCTCGGCAACGTAGGTCTGCGGACGCAGGCGGTTGGTCGAGACCATTTTGGTCTTGTAGAAAGCACGGATGATCTGCGTGTCGGTCCCGAACTCCTCATCCATCGCGCGGAGGAACGTGGTGGCGGGAATCTTGGTCGACTGATCGATCCGCATCGCAAGAGCGTCTTTCTTGGTGACGGCGATTTCGATCCAACTGCCTCTCTGCGGGATAATCCTCGCCCCGTGCAGCGGGCGGTCAGACTCCTGCATTTCGACACTGAAGTCCACACCCGGACTGCGGTGCAACTGCGATACTATAACCCGCTCGGCACCGTTGATAATGAACTCCCCACCGCCGATCATGATCGGGATCTCACCGAGGTATATGCTCTCTTCGAGCACCTCCTTGTGATCCTTGCGAATCATGCGCACACAAATGCGGAACGGACGACCGTAGGTCAGACGCAGATCGCGGCATTCCTGGACTGTGTAGCGTGGTCCATCCAATTCGTAGTACTGGTACTCCAGGGTCGTCTGCTCGTCGTAACTGATGATCGGAAACACTTCCTGCAGAAGTGCTTCAAGGCCCTGGGTCTTCCTCTTGTCCGGTTCGAGCCCGATCTGGAGGAACTCATCGTAGCACCTGGTCTGAATCTCGTTCAGATTAGGGATGTCCACAGCATCGCCGATCTTAGCGAAGCTCCTTATTTTGTCCATTTGCAGCATAGAACGTCCTCAAATAGAAGGCGTTACGGTCACCGCGGGAACATTCCCACAGACACTATACACCGATAACCCGACGGGCAGTTCACCACCCGCCAAGCCAACCGGCGTGCTGTATACTATACGCTATACGGTTCACACAGATTAGAATGTTCGGAGCTACTTGATTTCGACAGTAGCGCCGGCCTCTTCCAACTGCGAGCGTGCTTCGTCGGCATCTTCCTTGGAAACGCCTTCTTTGACGGCCTGGGGCGCACCGTCGACAAGCGCCTTGGCCTCTTTGAGACCCAGCGATGTAAGGGCACGGACAGCCTTGATCACCTGGATCTTCTTGTCGCCGATGTCCTTCAGGATCACATCGAAGGCAGTCTGCTCGTCGGCTTCTTCTGCCGCCGCCGCGGGACCAGCCATCATCACTGCGCCACCGGCTGCCGGTTCGATATCGTGTTCATCCTTGAGATAACCTGCAAGATCAACGGCTTCTTTCAGAGTCAAGGCCACTATCTTGTCGCCAAGCTCTTTGATCTCAGCGCCATATTCCTTTGAGGGGGCGTCGGTTGCTTCTACTGCTGCTGCTTCATCTGCCATGGTTACTACTCCGATCTAAGAACCGTCGATCTTATGCGGCGGTTCGATACATTTTACCGGCCTGATAGGCGGATGCCCCGATGGCATCCATTTAAGCCGCCTTTGGCGGACCAATCCGCAGCCGGACATTCGTTTTGTTCATCTATGTTGCGACTATCTTTCGTCGTTAAGTATATCACAGGCAGGCATTTCCACCCGCCCAGAAGACTACTGGTCGTCAGAAGACGATTTCTCGCCATTTTCTTCATCAGCAGGCGCCTCTTCAGCAGGTGCCTCTTCTGTAGGTGCTTCTTCAGCGGGCGCCTCTTCAGCAGGCGCCTCTTCAGCAGGCGCCTCTTCAGCAGAGGCCTCTTCAGCAGGGGCCTCTTCAGCAGGGGCCTCTTCAGCGGGTGCCTCTTCAGCAGGCGCTTCTTCAGCAGGCGCCTCTTCAGCAGGCGCCTCTTCAGCAG
>CAZSLS010000059.1:0-22583 GCA_964607575.1 uncultured Planctomycetaceae bacterium
TGGCTCCTGCAAAACGCCCTCGCAGCATGATGCCAGAAAAACTTCTCACACCCCAGTAGATTGTCAAGCAAGCATACATTGCTTATTGATCCTTCAACCAGATTGATGAACCGCGAGTTCGCCCTTTGGGAGTCTTGTCGCTGCGGTTATTGCGGGCGTAGTACGGTATTGCCAGCAACGGTTTACCGTCGGACCATTTACCCTTGATTACCATCACCCCGCCCAGGAGATCGGCTTTCCATTCAGCGGTTAACTCCGAAGAGACACTTAGTTTACCGGTAATGTCCTGGTCGACGGCCTCGACGGTGTACATAAGTGGACCGTAGCGCAGGGCGACCTGTCCCCTGGTGGCGGCGATCTTGTCGATGCCCTTGACCCTCTGGATCTTCATCGGAAGTACCAGGCCGATCTTGTCGCCGGTCTTCCAGGTTCGCGTGATTACCGCATAACCCTTCTCGACGGGCGGAGTTATCGCCGAACCGTTGACCGCGATCGAAGTGATACCGTCGGCTTGCGGCTTGGCGCTGTACAGATCGCTCACGTCGCGCCTCGGCAGGCGGATGCGCACGCTGAACTTCTTGGGCTTTGCGGGATTGACGGTGATCGCGACCTTACCGCTCCACGGATACCTCGTAACCTGGACCATTTCGACGTCCATACCGCCGAAGTCTTCGATTTTGACCGTGCTTCCGATGAAGGTGTTCACGTAGATGCTGTCGGCGGTCTTGGCGTACATCCAGGTAGGCAGCATCAGCAGCGTCCTGGGAATATTTCCCACGCAGCACGGGCAGCCGTGCCAGGGGTAACGATCGCCGCGCGAAGTCATGGCGTTGGTGTAGTAGAAGTTCTTCCCTTCCAGATCTATCGAGCCCAGCAGGGCGTTGTAGAGCGTCTCTTCGTACAGGTCGGCGAATTTCGAGTCGTGATACGACAGGTTCAGCTTGTGCTGGAAGAATATCTCTCCGCAACTGGAGCACGACTCGCAGTATGCATTGTGCCTCAACGAGTAGTCCGGGCCGAACCCTTCTGACGTCTCGCCGCTGCCGATTCCGCCGGTTACGTAGTACTTCCTGTTGACGATGTTGTCCCAGATCGACATCACCGCCGACTGGTAGTCGACGTCTCCGGTTTCCATCGCCACGTCGGACATCCCCGCATACGAATACGACGCCCGCACGGCGTGCCCGACGGCCTCGTACTGCTGGGTGACCGGTACGTGGCTCTGATCGTATTTATGCCCGCCTTCGCGAGCGTCCAGGAGATATTTGCCCAGTTTGATGTACCGATCGCCCTTGGGCTTGCCTTCCATACTGTTGACGAACCGTCCGAAGCGAACGAGCCCCATCTCCATGGCCTGGTGTCCGCAGTACCACGGTTTCTTCGGCGGCGGGCCGACGTTCCTGTCCCAGCAGTCGGCGAGCCTCTTGGCGGCGTTGTAGAGTCTCGCGTCTTTCTTGTCAGTCATCATGTAGTGACCGACCGCCGCTTCGAGAAAATACCCCGCTACGTATCCTTCGTGGGCGTGTCTGAGCTTGGGGTCCCAGTGTTTGTGGTCGTTAAGTGTATAGAACGTCTGGATATAACCGTCTTTTTCCTGGGCGGCAAGGACCTTGGGGATCCAGTCTTCCAGGGTGGCTTTCATTGCCTTCCGGGCCTTGATGATCTCCTTGTCGCCGCCCGGATCGACCATCATCGCCAGGCAGATCGACTCGATCGTGTTGTAAATCCAGGCATTGGAGAATACGTAACCTCGATGCTTCTTGTGAGGCTTGCCCGCCAGCTTGTTGGCCGCGTCGATGAAGTTGTTGATGCCTCCCTGTTTCAATTCCGGATCGTCGATCATCTTGATGCAGTGGGGGATCCAGTTGACGATCAGGGCCTTGGCGCGGGAGTTCCACAGGGGACTGTCGATCTTGTAGCTCTTCGTGTCGATCAGGACGAGTTGCTTCGCCGGCGGCGGGGTGACGACCTTGACCGCCAACGTTGACGAGCCGGTCAACTTGCCTTTGGTGGCGGTGATTTTGAGGACGTAGTCGCCCGCGGTAGAGAACTTCGCCGTCGTAACCACTGCTCCGGCGTCGGCGAAGGCGACTTTGCCCGGACCGGAGGCCTTGCTCCATACCGTTTTCGTCGAATCGCCGGGGCCGATCGCCTGCATCTTTCCCGAAAGGTAAGTCTTCCCGCCGCGCATGACCACGCGATCGACGCCCGCGGTGACCGAAGGCGGGAAATCGGGCAGCTTGCCCACGTTGTAAACCTTCCACTCCAGAATGCCCGTGGAGGAATTACCGTTACCGTCCATTTCCAGGCGGAGCTTTGAAGTGGTGACCTCGTCGAAGGTAGTCGTGTTGAATTTGTCCTTCGCCACGCCCAGGCCCGCGGGGTTGCCCACGGGGATGAACTTGTCGCCCTTCAGGTAGAGCAGGCGGCAGGCCTTGGGCAGGCGGACACCGCGCTTGTCATCCCACCAGAAGACGTCAATTTTTTTCGTGCGGACAGGGGCGGTCCATTCGTACTGCACCCATTGCGTGCCCTTGTGGGGCCAGTTACCGTACGACCCCTTCCCGCGGACGTGCGAGGTCTTCGGGGCCGAACCGTCATGGAGCGCCTCCAGCGACGTATCTCCCGAAACGTGAGAGCTGGACGGTTTCGCCACGGGCGCCAGGTTCACACCTGTCGCGTCCGCGACGGCCGTCGCGGCGATGGTCAGCAGTATCAGCACGAATCCGCAGGATAGCGATGCGTTCATTGTGGATCTCCTTATCGTTCAGGTATTCGAGGATGCTAAGGCATTGCTACGTTTGAGGCAACTGCTTCCTGACGAATTTGGCGCGAATCAGTGCAATGGATGAGGGCGTGTACTATAATCCCAGTCAACCGGACCCCCGCAGGAGAATAACAATGCTGTCGAGAAGAGAATTTCTGGCCGGTACGCTGGCCGGCGCCACAGCCGCGATGACGGGCTCAACCTTCGCCGCCCCGAAGAAATCGCGCCCCAATATCGTCTGGCTGATGTCAGAGGATAACTCCAAGCACTACCTGAAACTGTTCGACAAGAACGGAGCCGAAACGCCCCGAATCGCCGAGATGGCGAAAAAGGGCGTTATCTTCACGCGGGCGTTTTCCAACTGTCCGGTATGTTCCGCCGCCCGCTCCGTTCTGGCCACCGGTTGCTACGGTTCGAGGATCGGTACGCAATACCACCGGAAGTTCAAGACCGTGCCCATGCCCGAGGGGCTGGCGCCCATCCCCGCACTGATGAAGCGGGGGGGGTACTACACGTCCAACAGAACGAAAACCGACTACAATTTCTCGTACAAGGGTGCGACCTGGGATTCCAGGAAGGACTGGCGCGGGCGAAAGCCCGGACAACCATTCTTTCACAAACAGCAGTTTGGCGTGACGCACGAAAGCGGGCTGCACCGAGCCAACAAGGGCGGGACCGATGAAAAAGTGTTCGTCGCGCCATGTCACCCCGACACGCCGCTGTTCCGCCAGGCCAACAAGGCCTACAAGGGGCTCCAGGTGAAGATGGATGCGCAGATCGGCGGCGTGGTCGACCAGTTGGAAAAAGATGGACTGCTGGAAGATACGTTCGTTTTCTACTTTGGCGACCATGGCGGGGTGCTGCCCGGGAGCAAGGGGTATCTCTACGAGACCGGTCTGCACGTGCCGCTGGTGGTGAGGATCCCCGAAAACTACAAGCATCTTGTCG
Source organism: uncultured Planctomycetaceae bacterium (assembly GCA_964607575.1). Lineage (GTDB taxonomy): Bacteria > Planctomycetota > Phycisphaerae > SM23-33 > SM23-33 > BS750m-G57. The sequence goes on from CAZSLS010000059.1 coordinate 3,716, forward strand.
ATCTCAAGTGCGACACGAGCGTTGGCGGGTTCGTCAGCTTCGTCGATTTCTCGCCGACTATCCTGAAGCTGGCCGGGATCAAAGTGCCTCCGCAGATGGACGGTAAGGCGTTCATGGGTCCCGGCATCACGCTCGACGAGATCAGCAAGCGGGATGAAACCTTCGGGATGGCTGACCGCTTCGACGAAAAGTACGACTTCGTGCGGACCCTTCGCAAGGGCAAGTACAAGTACATGCGAAGCTATCAACCGTTCAACTTCGACGGGCTGTGGAACAACTATCGCTACAAGATGAAATCGTACATGGAGTGGTGGAAACTCTACAAAGCCGGAAAGCTGACCAAAGAGGCGGCACTGTTCTTCGAGCCGCGGGCGCCCGAAGCCCTCTACGATATCGACAAGGACCCCTACGAAGTCAACAACATCGCCGCGAATCCTGCCAATGCGAAGGTACTGGCCGATTTGCGCGGCCGCTTGGCCGCTCGCGTCAAAGGCATGCCCGATCTGAGCTTCTTCCCCGAGAGCGAACTGGCGAAGAAGGCGTTCGGCAATCCCGTGAAGTTCGGACAGGAGCAGAAAGCCCGAATCGCCAGGCTCGTTGACATCGCCGATCTGGCGCTGGTCCCGCTGGCGAGCGCCGCCGAGAAGATCACCGCCGCACTCGCATCGAAGGATCCGTGGGAGCGGTACTGGGGACTTATCGTCTGTAGTTGCTTCGGTAAGAAGGCAAGCGCATTCACCGCCCAAGCCCAAAAACTCGCAGCCGCCGACGCCGAACCGCTCGTGCGCGTCCGCGCCGCTGAGTTCCTCGCCCTGACAGGCGCCGCCGAGCCGCAGAAAGTGATCATGGACGTACTCGCCACCGCCGAACATCCGCTCGAAGCGCTGCTGACCCTCAACACCGTGGTCCTGTTGCGTGACGGAAAGCCCGGCTACAAGTTCGACATCACCGCAAGCAGCATCAAGGCAACGTGCCGCGATGTCTCCTGGCGCCTGCAGTATCTCACCGGAAAGGGCGGAAAGCCCAAGCGGAAGAAGAAAAAAAGTAGGACGACTCTGTCAGGGCTTGGCGGATTCGTCGAGCCATACTGTCATCGCGCCGCGTTCCCGGTTCGCCCAGGAGTAGTAGGGGACAGCGGTCATCTTGAAGGTTTTTCCCTCCGCGGTCGCCTGAGCGGTGATGACCGTTACGCCGCCGAGCAGCTTTTCGCGGTGTTCGGATTTTAACTCTGCTTTTGGCGGTAGGATGATGCGGGGGATGTTTACCTCCGGGTTGTCGGCGGCTTCGATGCAGTAGACAATCGGACCGCGCATCATCGCCGTCTTGCCCACGTTCCCCTTGATTTTCTTGTGCGCGTAGACTCTTCTGACGTCCATGGGCAGGTTCAGTTCGACGATGTCGCCGGGCTTCCACGTGCGTTGCAGATGCACGTAGCCGTCGACTTTGGGCGAGGCGTCTGCGGCTTGTCCGTTGATCTTCAGAGTGACCGGTTGGACCTTCGTATTTCCGAAGCGGTACAGGTCGCTGGGGACCGGGCGCCCCCGCGCCCAACCTGGGATTCGCAGGTTCAGACCGAACTGGGAGGCTTTGGCGGGCGTCACCGTCAATCGCACTTTCCCATTCCACGGGTAGTCGGTTTGCTGGGCGATTTTCACCGTCGCGCCGCCGAGTTTGATCGTGGCCTGGCCGGCAACGTACAGGTTTGTGTAGATGTTCTTCTTGTCGCGTGCGTAAGCCAGCCCGCCTACCTGCGGAATGATCCGCGCCAGGTTCGTCGGGCAGCAAGACAGGCCGATCCACGTCGATCGGCGCCCGCCCCTGCTTTGAAGCGGGTTCTGGTAGAAGAACGAATCGCCCGAGATCGCAATCCCCGAGATCGCTCCGTTGTAGAGCGTCAGTTCCATTACGTCGGCGTACCTGGCGTCGCTCTTGAGCAGGGCCATCCTGTGCTGCCAGAGCACGTGGGCTATGTTTGCGCACGATTCGCAGTAAGTTCTGTTTGGCAGCAGATACGCGTCGCCGAAACCTTCGTCGTGGTACTGGGCGGTTCCGACCGAGCCGGTGACGTACATTTTGCGTCCGACCACATCCTCCCAGAGATGCCCCAGCACCTTCTCGTATTCGGGCGCCTTGCTGAAGCGGACGATGTCGGCTACCGCCGCGTACATGTAGCCGGCCCGCACGGCGTGTCCGACCGCTCGTTTCTCATCGATGATCGGGCGGTGGTCCTGGGCTCGCCCGTTACGTTGGCGGACGCGCGCCCTGAGGCGTTTGGCCCGGTCGGGCAGATCCTTTTCGTATGGCGGGGTTTTGACCGGCGTCCGCAGATCGTACGGTTTGCGTTCAGTACCGTGTGCGTGTCCGCGTTCGTCGAGGAAGAACCTCGCCAGGTCCAGATAGCGCTTCTCGCCGGTGGCGCGATAGAGTTTCACCAGGGCCAGTTCCACCTCCTGGTGCCCGTCAACGTCATAGCGTTTTCCGGGGCCGAAAATACCGTCAATGTGGTCGGCGAATCGCTTTGCGGAATTAAGTATCTTCTTATCGCCGGTGAGCTTGTGGTGTTCGACCGCCATCTCGAAATAGTGACCCGCGTTGTACATCTGGTGCATCGTCCGCAGTCGCTCCCACCGATACTTCTGCTCCTTGAGGATGAAGTAGGAGATTAGAAATCCGTCTTTTTGCTGGGCGGCGAGGATGCGGTCGAGGATTCCGTCGACGCGTTTACTGAGCGCCTTATCGGGCTTGTTTTGCAGGCAGTACATTGCGCCTTCGAGGGCCTTGTACAGGTCCGAGTCGAACGCCGCATGTCCGGAAGGCATGCCTTCGGCGACGCCGGCGGCCTTGTCGAAATTGGTGACGTGCCCGTCCTTCTCAAGACTGTTCAGCGAGTGAGGGATGGTTACTTCGCTCGCCGTCTTCAGGCGCGGTCCCCAGAATCCGCCTTGTAGTTTCACCTGCTGGTTAGTTACTTCCTGGAGGCCATGGATCGGCGGAATGTCGGCAGATGACGCCGACGCGGCGAAGATCAGGGAAAGGGCGAACACTGTTAGTACGGTTCTATAAGAAAAATGCATCATGCGGCGCAGGATAGGCGAAATGAGACTTCATTGTCAAGGGGGGCAGACGTCGGGGTTTTACGGTCCGTTTATCGGTGCTTGCCGCGGGCGGAAGGGTAGCTACAATGGCGTGACTATGACCCTTATCAATCGACTTGTTTTAGCAGTCCTGTTCGCATGCCCGGTGTTTGCTGTCGCCGAGTACGGTTTTTCTGCGCCCGCGCCCCCGAAGGAGTTGGGCTCGTTGCATCCTCGGCGGTTGCGGTTAGCGCTGTATCCGTATTTGCGAGGGCCTCTGACCGAGGCGCGGGTGGCGGCGGGCAGGCGACTGGCGGGCGAATTGGCGAGCATCGAAGCCAAGTGGGAACATGCTAAAACCGGAGCGGTTGAGCGGGCGAAGTTGAAATCCCGCTTGAGTCATATCGCCGCCGCCCTGAAGAACGTTCCGGCGATACGAATGAACCCGTACGACGCCCAGATTGCGGCGAATCTCCAATCCGCCAAAGCGGGCAAGATCCCGCGACGCATCCGGGCGATCGAGGCGTTGGGATATCTCCGCGCGTACCGTTGCGCCGGGGCGGTCGCCGGGTTGATGGGAGATAAGTCCGCCGATGTTCGGCGGCAGGTCGTCCAAACTCTGGCGTGGATCGGCGGTCGGGCGGAAGTTTCCGTTCTGCTCGGCGCGCTGAGCGATTCGGACTGGTCCGTTCGCCAGGGCGCGTGTGCAGCGTTGCAGAATCTCACGGGAATGGAGTTGCCCCTGGACGCACTGGGCGGTGACGAAATGCAGCGAAAGCAGATCGGCGCGTGGCGGGCGTGGTGGAAGTCCGTCCCGGCCGGAAAGACGCCTGAGGTACTTGTCAAACTTGCCGGGTCGGACGATCTTGACGAACGCTTGCGTGCGGTCCGGGCGTTGGGATCTCTCGGTGGGGCGGGGGCGAGCGAGCTTGTGATAAAGATACTCCGGGCCGGCGAACCGGACAAAACCGCGATTCGCGACCTGGTCAACGCGTTCGCCCCGGCCGCCAAAAGGGATCAGACCCCGTTTACGATAATGCAGGCCGGACTGCGCTCGCTGGGGCGCCTGCGCGACCCGAAAGGCCTGGTCGCACTTCGCGAATACCTGAACAAGGTTCAGTTCGCCCGATATGCGGCCGATGGTTTGGGCGAGTATGGCGGCGCCGAAGCGGCGGGAGCTCTGCTCGACGTTGCCGATCGATACGTCCCGGGTCTTAAAGGGCGTTTTCAGCGTGCCAGCGACGATGTCGAATGGCCGGCGAATCCGCTCAGCACCGCCTTTGCGATCTATTCGGCGCTGCTGCGCCTGCCCGTCGAGGGCGAGAATCTGATTCGCTTGGTCCAGGTTGCCCACGGAGCGCCCGGTCAGGTGCGCAAGCAGTATGATCGCGGAGTGTTCTACAAGCCCGAGGCCGCACGTGTGGTCGGGCGGTACATTCTCGAAATGACGGGCTTGCGTCGCCTCTGCATGCAACGCGTGTTTGAGATTCTCAAGGTGACCGGGAAGAGTGACGATCTGCCATCGCTGCCCAAACAACTGCAGCGTCTGGCGAATTCCTACAGGGACGAGTTGCTACCGGGGTTTTGCGATCGCAGCGACGCGCCGGCGCTGATCCGCCTGCTGGAGAATCCTTCCAACCGCGTTCGCATCATGGCATGCAAAGCGCTGAGCTTCGCCGGAGCAACCGAAGCGGTCGAGCCGATCGCAAAACTGCTGGTTGCCTCCAAGTCCGAGGCCGACTACGGGTTTGTTCGCGACTTCCTGCTCGATCCGCATCGCGACCCGTCGGGCAGGTGGCGGGGGACTTTCGCGCGAGCGCTCGGCGCCCTGGGGGCAAACGATCAGGTCCCGCTGCTGGCGAAGATAATGAACGATAGTCGTTCGGTGCTGGACGTCCGCTACGCGGCTGCACGGGCACTGGCGGATCTCGACACGCCCGAAGCGATCGCCGCGCTCAAACCGGCCGCAAAATCACACGACTTCCACAACATCCGCCTGCTGGCGCGCGAAGTTCTCTTCCGCCACGGCGTAAAACCGGAACCGGTTACCACGGCGCGGCTGAAACCGCCCGCGAAAATCGCCGCGGTAACAACAGGACTCGGTCCGGCGGTTGTGTTCATCAAGGGCAGTCACATCATGCCCGACTATTACCTGACCGACATCTGGCGACAGACTTACTGCCTTACCGACTCCGGCGGACCGGAGTACCGCGTGGGCGACAACCTGTTTGTCCTGCGCCCGGCCCGCCCGGACGGAAAGCTCACGCCACTGACGAAGTTTACCGACGGGTGGGTCGCCAGTTGCGAGGTCTCCTATGACGGGAAGAAGGTCCTCTTCACGCGCCGCGCCGAAGACAATCCCTGGTGGCAGGTATTCGAGATTGGCGCCGACGGCTCGGGCATGCGACAACTGACCACCGGCCCGTATCATCACCTCAATCCCGCCTACCTGCCCGACGGGCGGATCGTCCTGGCCACTACGCGATTGGGTTTTCGCGACGAGTATCACGGGCAGCAGTGCTCGGCGCTGGCGGTGATGAACGCCGACGGGTCGGACATTCATCTCATCGCAGCCAACGCCGGACGCGACTGCGAGCCCACTGTCATGCCCGACGGGCGGATACTCTTCAACCGCCTCGACGTGTTCTATAACATGACCAAGGCGGAGATGACCATCCAGTCCGTCTTCCCCGACGGGACCGGAAACGAGACGCTCTACGGGCCCGAGCGGCGGGCGTTTTGGGCCAAGAAGTTCGGCCCGAAAACCGAGAACTGGTACGAACACCCCTTCAGTTGGATGCACGACCGCCACCGCGTTGTGACCGTCACCCAACCCCAACCGCTGGGCTCCACCGGAGAGATCGTCGCATGCAGCGGACTGGGACTGATTGCCTTCAAAACGCGATTCAGCGAGCGGTTCTGCCACAAGACCGACATGGCGCTGACGACCCCATTCCCGATCGATGACCATCGCTTCCTCTGTGCTGCAAGCGAGCGACACTCGCCCTACGTCAAGCCCAGGGGCCAGTGGTATGACTCTCGCCTGCGCCCCGGCGATCCCGAGGTGATCAAGCGGATCCAGATGAGAGACCCGCAAAGGACCCTGGACCGCCGCCTGCTGCGCTACTCGCCCGAACTGCTCAAGAAACTCAAGGCGGACCTTGGCTTGCATGTTTTCGACGCTAAGACCGGTAAGTTTAAGCTCGTTTACAACGATCCGGAGACCGCCGACTTTGAAGCCCGTCCGCTTGCGGCGCGCAGGCGTCCGCCGATCCACCACGACAGGGTAACGCGCGGGGCGTTTACCGGGCGAATTCTCTGCCAGTCCGTATTCAACTCCCAGGCCAAACGCGTCGGGCAACGTGCCAAGTGGATACGTATCATCGAAGGCCAACCGCTGGTCCACAAGTTCATGCGCAACGATGATGGCAGGCCCAGATCATCCCACAACTTCGACCCCGAACTACGCAACCATCAGGGCACGCTGGGCCGCGTCCTGGGCACAGCCCCTCTGGCCGCCGACGGTTCGTTCGCCCTGGAAGTCCCCGCCGACCGGCTCATACAGTGCCAGGCCCTCGACGCTGACCGCCAGGTTGTCGGAAACCAGATTCAGTGGATATACGTCCGCCCGGGCGAGAATCGCGGATGTGTGGGCTGTCACAACAAACCCGAAACCGCCCCCGTACCCAAGGCGCGCCCGCGGGCCATGCTCACCGCTCCGCTTCGCATCCTGCCGATCGGATACGAGTTTGAATACGAGGCCCGACCGTGGCGGCGCAACGACCCGATCGTGCTGGATTCGATTGAAGAACGCCTTCGAACGGTACTCTCGCTGGAGATGCTTGGCAGGCAGTAGCCCCGAGAGTTCTCTTCATCCTCTCGGCGTTTGACGCTACCGAGCCCGGGAGAGTATAATGTTTCCGGAGCGTGAGTCCCCGCTTGCCCACGTGGAGTCAGATGTTCGATCAGTTGAAGTCCGCGCGATTCGGCTATACTGGCGGTTTTGCTCCATGGCAGGAGAAAATGTGATGTTTGGACACCACGGTAGCGTTCTCAAGGTGAACCTTGGTTCAGGCCAAATCGTTAGCGAGCGGTTCGACGAGGCCTTTGCCCGAGAATTCCTTGGCGGAAACGGTCTGGCCGCCAAGCTGATCTACGATAATGTGCCTTCCGATGCCGATCCGCTCGGTCCGGATAATGCCTTGGTCTTCGCCGTAGGTCCGGTAACCGATACGCCCGTGTGGGGATCGAGCCGGGGCCATGTCGCAGCCATCTCGCCACTTACCGGGCTGCTGGCCGACTCGAACTTCGGCGGTAAATTCGCCACCGTGCAAAAACGGACCGGATTCGACGCCATCTTCATCAACGGACGCGCCGAGGGGCCCGTTTACCTGCTCGTCACCGAAGACGGCGTTGAGATCAAGAACGCCGCGGGGCTCTGGGGAAAGGACACCGAAGCGACACTCGAAGCGCTCGCTGCGCAAGAGGGCTCCGACAGCATGGGAATGGCGATCGGGCCGGCCGGTGAAAACGGTGTTCTGTTTGCCAATATTATCGGTGGCGGAAGGCGGCCTGGTGCGGCGGGACGCGGCGGTATGGGCGCCGTCATGGGCTCCAAGAATCTCAAAGCCATTGTCGTCAAGGGCTCCAAGCCGACCGAAATAGCCGACAAAGAAGGACTCCGCAGTTACCTGAAAGATCGCCTGGGCACGCTCAAGGAAAACAGCGCCGCGCTGCACGACCACGGCACGCCGATCCTGGTAAACCTCATCAACGGTAGAGGCATCCTCTGCACGCACAACAACGCCAAAGAAACGTTCGACGGAGCCCGGGACATCAGCGGCGAGGTTATCCGGGAGCAGTACTGGGACAAGGACACCACCTGCCACGGCTGCCCGGTCGCCTGCGGAAAGAACGTCAAGGCGACCGAAGGACCGTACGCCGGAAAACCGGTCAAGATGCCCGAGTACGAAACCCTCTACGCGCTGGGGTCGATGCTCGATAACCGCGATATCAACTCGATCATCAACGGAAACCACCTCTGCGACCTGATGGGCATGGATACGATATCGATGGGCGTTACGCTCTCGTTTGTCGCCGAGTGCCTGGAAAAGGGAATCGTCTCGGAGTCCGATCTCGGCGGGACAGTAGACTTCGCCGACGGACCGGGCATGATCGATTCTGTACGCAAGACCGCCGCCGGCGAAGGCATCGGAGCGAAACTTGCCAGAGGATCGTGGCGACTGGCCCGGGAGTTCGGCGGAGACGCCTACAAGTATCTCTACGCGGTCAAGGGCCTGGAGATACCCGGGCATTCGGCGCGCGGGCTGCGCGAGATGTCGCTGTCGTATCCCACATCGACGCGCGGCGGCAGCCACCACGACGGGCGACCGAAGTTCGTTGCGCCCGATTCCGATCCCGATTTCGCCCCGCAGGTCGAGTACATCCGCAAGAACCAGTACTTCACCGCGCTGGGCGATTCGATGGTCATCTGCCGGTTCACCGCCGAGAAGGGTTTCGGAAAGATGCTCAACGAGGAACTGGCCAGGGTGTTGAACTACGTGACCGGTTGGGACCTGAACGTCGAGGATCTCGAAACGATCGGCGAGCGGGTCTACAACCTCGAGCGGATGATCAACGTCGCCCGCGGTGTTTCCCGCAAGGACGACACGCTTCCCTATCGCGTGATGAACGAACCGATCCCCGAAGGGCCCGCCAGGGGAAGGTGCTGCCCGCAGGAAACTCTCGACGCGATGCTCGACGAGTACTATAAATCGCGGGGGTGGAGCGCCGAGGGAATCCCCACCGACGAGAAGCTCGCGGAACTCGGATTAAAATAGCGATCGACGAAAACTGAGACAGAGAGATTCATGGCAAAGAAACCTTTGAGCGACATACTGGTAATCGATATGACGCGCGTGCTGGCCGGCCCGTATTGCACGATGATCCTCGGCGACTTGGGCGCCGAAATCATCAAGGTCGAAACGCCCGGCGTGGGAGACGATGCAAGACACTTCGGCCCGTTTCTGGACGCCGAGGGCGAGAAATCGGCCTATTTCGTCAGCATCAATTGCGGGAAGAAGTCGCTGACGCTGAATCTGAAGAGTGACCGGGGCGCCGGCGTGCTGGGCGACCTGATTCGCAAGGCCGACGTGCTGGTCGAGAACTACCGCCCCGGTACGCTGGAGAGGCTCGGTTTTTCCGAGGAAAGGGTCAAGGAGTTGAATCCCTCGATCGTATACGCCACATCCAGCGGATTCGGTTATTCCGGTCCGGACTCGACCAACGCCGCTTACGACATGGTCATCCAGTCGCTTTCGGGCCTGATGTCGATCACCGGAACGGAAGATGGGCAGTGCGTGCGAGTCGGCTCGTCGATCGCCGACATCGTTTCGGGTCTGTACACGACGATCGGTATCGTCACGGCGCTGTTCCGCCGCAGCCGATCGGACGAGGACCAGGGGGCGAGGATCGACGTGGCGATGCTCGACAGCGCGGTCTCGGTACTCGAGAACGCCATCGCGCGATACCAGACCGCCGGGAAAGTTCCCGGCCCGCTCGGCGCTCGCCACCCGTCTATAACGCCCTTCGAGGCGTTCGATACGAGCGATTCGACGATCGTGATCGCCGCGGGCAACGACAAGCTGTTTCGCTCGCTGTGCGAAGTGTTCGATCTGGGGGAACTGGCGGACGATCCGCGATTCGCCACCAACGCCCGGCGCACCGAACACCATGGCGAACTCAAAACGATCATCAATGCGTCTCTCGCCGCCGGGACCACGGACCACTGGCTCGATACATTCAAAACAGCCAACGTGCCCTGCGCGAAGGTCAACACGATCGAGGACCTGTTCGACTACGAGCAGATCGAAGCCCGGAACATGCTCGTTCCCGTCGAAGGCGCCGGTGGCTTCAAGGTCGCCGGCAGCCCCGTGAAATTTCGTGGCGAGGGCGACGTAACGACCAGGGCCTGCGCACCGGAACTGGGTGAACACAACCAGCAGATCCTTGGCGAACTCCTTGGTTATAGCGAGACGGATATCCAGAAATTGTACGAAACAGGCGCAGTTGCGCAATGAACCCGCGACCGGAATATCGAGAATAGCTAACAGGATTTACGCGCATGAAAGCTGCAGTTTACGAAGGACAGGAAAGCATTGTCGTAAGGGATCTGCCCGATCCCGTATTGGAAGACGGCGAGGTGCTTGTGAAGATAGAGGCCTGCTGTGTGTGCGGTTCGGATCGGCGGACCTATCGGCACGGCCACGCCAGCATACCGCCGCCGCGCGTGCTGGGGCACGAGTTCTGCGGTACGGTGGTCGAATCGCGCGCGGCGGAGCATGTTGACCTCAAGGTCGGCGACCGGGTGGTGATGTACATTGTCATGCCCTGCGGTACGTGCCAACCCTGCATGGAAGGAAAGGTCAATATCTGCCTGACCCGCAAGACCATGGCGTATCACTTCGATGGCGCTTACGCCGAGTATACGAGGATACCGGCAGTGGCGGTAGCGGCGGGCGGTCTTGTCAAGGTAGAGTCCGAGGCGCCCTCGGCGCACATGGCGCTCAGTGAGCCGGTGGGCTGCGCCATCAACGCGCACGGTCGTCTGAAGATCGGATTGAAAGATACCGTAGCCGTGTTCGGCGCCGGTCCGGTAGGTATTATTCACGCGGTGCTTGCTCGGTTGCAGGGGGCCCAGAAGGTCTTCATGCTCGCGCCTCAGAGTAAACGGCTGAAAGGCGCCGAGGCGTTCGACGTTGACGCCTGCGTGGCTGTTACTGACGACGGCGCCCACAAGGATGAAATCATGCGCCTGACCGGGGGTTACGGATGCAGCGTGGTGATCAGTGCCTGCAACAGCGCCCAGGCGCAGATCGACGCGGTCGAGATAGCAGCGCGATCCGGGCGGATCGAGTTCTTCGGCGGGTTGCCCAAGTCAGACCCGACGGCCGCCTTGAATACCAATCTCCTGCATTACAAGGAGATCACTGTGACAGGATCGTTTTCAGAGAAGATGAGCGACTTCCAGGCGTCTGTGGCGCTGATTCAGAGCGGACGTTTTCCGGCCGACAAGATCGTCACCCACATGCTGCCATTGGATCGCATGACCGAGGCCTTCGATCTGATGGATTCCGGCGAGTGCCTCAAACCGTGCATCGACCCCCGGTTGTGTGGTCCGGACGTTCCTTCAGGCACCAGTATCGCGTAGAATCACGGATGGCGATAGAGGCCATACCGTTTGGGCAGGTTGCCCGGTGCGGTTGGCGCCTGAATGGCTACGGACATGCAGTAAAAAAGGTCCCCGCAATGATCGCAAAACCATGGTACGTGTTGTCTGCGTTATTGACGTTGATCCTCGCCGGTATGGTAATTGGTGCTGAACCAGGCATAGAAAGGGAAACGCGCCGGGTTAAACCCAAACCGCCGGTCGTGCATCCTATTCCGGGGAATTTGCCGATTAGTGAAGCGTTGGATATTGAATACGGCGAACTGGTTCGCTCGTTCCAGCGGCTGCAGGCTGACATGGACAATCTGGACAGCAGTTGGAATTGGAATCACCCGGAACGGTTGGAAGAGGTCAATAAGAATTATCGCCAAACGGTCATGTCCCAGGCCTACGACAAAAGCGCGATGGTCCGCCGCGCCGACGGTGATCCGCTGGGTACGGTGTTGCGTCGAACGAAGGCATTGCTTGGTTATTATCGCGCGAATGAAAGTCTGCCGGCGGCACAACTCGACGCTTTTGCCAAAAAACTGACCGCCGTTGAAGCCGACGCGAAAAAAGTGCCGCCGGTAGAAATGACCAAAGAGTTTTTCGGCTATTACCGCCGTGTTTACAGTCTCGAAAAGCAATATAGGCACATGCGAGTCGCGCAGTTCCGAGACAAAAAGCGACTCGAGCGTTTCCAGGAGGCGTGGGCCAAAGCCAGAAAAGAACGTCCCGTCGATCCGCGTCGGCCGCTATTCGATCGTGCGTGTGCCGTGCGGCGAGAAATCGTCATGGCCAATCCGCTCTTGCAGTTCAACGCCATTGTGTGCATGCTCGAACAACCGGGCGAAGGGCGTATTATGGAGCAAGGTCGTGCGTGCTGGGGTAAACGTCCGCTCGGTGGCGGTCCGGCAATTTTGACGAATTTCAAAGCCGGTGACGCCAAAGCCCTCAAGATCCAAGACGTCCTTTCCGGCGTCACGGTCGCCAATGGACGCTGGAAGGGCAAGCCGTTGCGTGGCGCCTTCTCGGGTTTGGAGCTGAGTTATGATGGTAAATTCCTGCTCTTCGCCGCAACGGTTGACCGTATGGCGTGGGACGTTTTCCGATTCACCCTGGCGACGAAAAAACTCGAACAACTCACCGATTCGCCGGCGGACGATTTCGATCCGCACGAACTGCCCGACGGGCGTATTGTGTTCACGTCCACCCGCCGCGGCGGCGTCGGGCGCTGCAATCTACCGCCCCAATCGGCGACATACACGCTGCATAGCATGGAGTCCGACGGTTCGGACGTGGTCACGCTGAGCTATCACGAAACCAACGAATGGAGCCCGACGATCAGCCACGAAGGCATGATTATTTACACGCGTTGGGATTACCTCGACCGTTCGTGGGGCGCCGCCCACCACATGTGGCGATGTTTTCCCGACGGACGCAACCCGAGAAACCTGCACGGGAATTACCCGCTGCCGCACTCGGGTTTTCAGGAGAAAAACACGCCGTTTGAGGACTATCAGAATAAGACGTATAAGATCACCAGTGGGCGTTATCTCCGCCCCGACGCCGAGATCGGTTTCCGTCCTATCCCAAAGTCGCACAAATATGTCGCCGCGGCCATCGGCCATCACGAAGGCTTTTCCGGCTCACTGATTATCGTCGACCCGTCGATCCCGGATGATAGCGTGATGTCGCAGGTCCGCCGCCTGACGCCCGAAGTGCAGTTCCCCGAATCCGAACAGCGCAGCCGCTACGGTCACGCCGAACATTTCTATGGCACGCCCTGGCCGCTGAGCGAAGATTTCTACCTGTGCAATTATCTTTATGGCGTTTACATTTTGGATCGCTTTGGCAATCGCGAGGTGATTTACAACACCAATGGCGGTCCGTTCCGCGTACGAGACGCCATGGGCATGCAGGCTCGCCGGCGCCCGCCGATCATTCCCGCTGCAACCTGGCAGGGCAAGCGTCGCAACCTTCCCGATCACAAACGCGCTACGATCAAGGTCGTCAACTGTCATAAGACGGACACGCCCTTGCCGAAAAACACGAAAGTAAAATGGATGCGGATCGTTCAGGTCCTGCCGCACTTGAATACAAAGCCCGGCGGCGGTCGGACATATCGAGGGATTTCGCGATTTGACGATTCGGTCGGCCGTATGCCGCTTGGCGTCGCCCCGGTCGAGGACGATGGCAGCGTTTATTGCGAGGCCCCGGTTGAGTGCGCGCTGTACTTCCAATTGCTCGACGAAAACGGTATGGCCGTCCACTCCATGCGGTCGGCGACATACGTCCACCCGGGCGAACAGATGACGTGTATAGGATGTCACGAGGCTCGGCAGGACGCCTCGCCGGTCCGCGGTCGGCCCAAAGCGTTCGGTCGTCCGCCATCGAAAATCAAACCCGAAGTCTCCAGCGGTATCATTCCGTTTAACTTTATCAAGCTCGTCAAAACGCCCGTACTCGACAAAAAGTGCTTACCGTGTCACAAAAAGCATAACGACAAGCACCCGCCGAAAATGGTCACTGACAAGAAAACGAAACGCACCACGGACGTCAACGCCGCAAAACGTATTCCCGACATGACATACTGGTCGCTGGCCAATCCGAAGTGGGTTTTTGGTTACCCGGGCGAGAAGAACCACTGCCTGCGCCGCATCGGCACGGGCGGGTCACGCACCACACCGGGACGCCTCGGAGCGCATGCGTCGGGCCTGATGCACGTGCTGAGAAACGCGCCGCAGCACAAGGAATTGAAGAAGACGCTCACCACCGACGACTGGCGACGGATCACGATTTGGCTGGACATGAACTCAAACAACATCTGTTGGACCGACAACGACCGCGACGCCATTAACAAGCAAGTCAAAGGCCAAGCCCTGGCGCCGCCAATCGATTACGATCCCAAGAATCCGTTACGCACCGAAAACAACCGACCATAAACCCCTCATCCCCGGGCCACCGACGCACGGTCGCGCGGAATCAAATATCCTATCAGGGAGTTGCGATATGATAACGAAAGAACAGCGCGTTCTGAGAGTCATCGAAAGGCGGGATGTGGACTACCTGCCCAGCGCCATTTGGTTCACTGACAACACGAGACATCAAGAGATAGCCGAATCTCTGGGGCTGGATTCCAGTGAAGAATTGGATGATTATTTGCAGAATCACTTGGGCCTTACGTTCGTGGCCGACGACCTGCCGATCTTCTACAGGAACGACGACGAGTACATGCTCGACTTGCAGGAAAGAGGATTTGCCTACGTAGACCTGGAAAACAAAATAGTGTACGACCGATTCGGCATGGGCACCGTCATGCATACCGATACGTTCCAGTATGGCTATTGCCTTCTTGAGGGAAACAAGGAGAAGAACCGCAAGGCGGCAAAGGTCCTGCCCGCCGCGTATACGGAACTGATGGATCTTCCGCTGGATCAGGCAATACGAAGATACCAGGCCCCCGATCCGGAAAAAGAAGGGAACCTCGATTTGATGGAAGAGGATCTGAAGAATAATCACGGGCGACACTTCATTATTCCAACCGGGTATTTTGGCATCTTCGAAAGGGCGTATTCGATTGTAGGATTCGAGCAGTTCATGATGGAAATCGTTTCCAGGCCGAAAATGATTCACGAACTCATGGAGAAGATCACGGAGCAACGAATTGGTCTGGCCAGGGAGAAGATGAAACTCGGTTTCCGCGTGCATCATCACGGAGACGATTTGGGCACGCAGACATCGATGTTCATTTCGCCGAAGATGTTCAAGGAGATGATTCTGCCTTACCTGAAGAAGTTGTTTCGGGTGTACCGGGATGGCGGATGCCATGTTTGTCTGCACTCGTGCGGATACATTATCCCATTTCTCCGCGACCTTGTTGACTGCGGTGTGAATATCATTGAGCCGGTGCAACCGTGCAACGATCTTGGGAAACTGAAAAGAGAGTTCGGCAAGGACCTTGTCTTCTGGGGGGGCATCGACGTACAGACGTTGCCATTCTTAAGTCCGGAAGAAACAAGAGTAATGGTCAGGGACACGATTCACACTCTGGGCAAAGGCGGCGGGATGATCATTACGCCATCGCAGCACATCACGTGCGATGTGCCCATAGCGAATATCAAGGCCCTCGTTGAAACAATCATGGCCGAGCGCTCAAGAGTCTTGGAACTGTGACAGAATGATACTCCGAGGCATAAGACAATGACGAGTTGCGGCGATGGTAATGCATGTCCCGCAAAGGAGGGTATCGTGCTCGATACCGGCTTGAAACTCCCCGAGTAGGACTCGAACCTACGACCTAGCGGTTAATCCGCCTCCGGCGGACTCGCTCTACCAATAGTGACATCGAGCCATTTGCGACCAATTCCTGATTTGAGCCACTTTTCGCGTTTCATGGCACCGGATCGCGTGCGAAATTCTTCGCAGTGCATCAGTTCCCATGGGCCGGGATGCTTAGTCGTGAACTTGCAGGGATTGTGCGTCGGATCGTTATGCTCGGCTATGCGTCGGGCAAGATTGTTCGTTTGGCCAACATACCGCTTGCCAGTAGACTGGCTGATAAGAACGTAGACCCAGAACATAAGCACTCCCCATAAAAAACTCCCCGCTCGGAACGAGTTTCAAACGGTGGACGAATTGTAAGTTGCGGTAATGGCTTGTGTTGTGTGGTTAACAAGTAGCGAGCAGAGAGGGCGGCCAGAACGTGTTCCATAACGCGGCTGTCTTTGAGCTTAGTTCTGTGCATATAAGAGCTTGTGTTTGTTCAGGCGTTGTGCGGGCACAAAACTCGCTGGTCCGCTTGCTCGTCCCAGGCTGTGCAGCCGACGCATGAGGCCGATGGCGGCATCACCTACGAAGTCGATCCCGACTTCCTCGAGCATGCCCGCCGCAAGGCGTGCGAGCAGCCCGAACTGCCCTGGGACGACTGAATCAGCCGTCGGATTGTCGAATCTCGCCCTTGACTGAGCCGAGATCGGGTGTCATATTGTCTTTAATCGGCTCAGGGACGGTCCCCGGGCCTCAACGAACGCGCGAAACGGGCCAAACAGATGCTCCAGGTGGTGAACAGGACTGACGCGGAGTGCCAAACGAGCGCCGAAAGCTCCCCCTCTCCCCAAACCCCTCACCCCCGGGCCTCCGACGCACCGTCATGCGGAATCAAATTTCCTATCAGTAAACCATGCTGAATGGCCGCAGACGTTGGAATCTGTGCGAAGGAGAAGTGATTATGAGGATCTGGACATTCATGAAGACCGGAGCAGCTTCTTTGTTGGCAATGGCAATTGTGGGCATGGGGATCCCTGCAGCCATGGGTGCTGAGCACCCTGGTGCTGGACTCATCCCTGCGGAGCGACTCTCAGATTGGCGCCCCGGGGTTACGGTCGGCGTGCCGGGCGGTATCCCGAAGCGAACAAAGCTGATCGATGTGACAAAGGAGCCTTATAAGGCGGACAACACAGGGAAGAAGGACGCGGCAGCGGCGATCCAGAAAGCGGTGAATGATGCCAAGGCAAAGGATGTGGTGTATCTGCCGGCGGGAACCTACCGGATGGAAAAGAGTATCCGGGTCTCCTACAAGAGCAATCTCACGATTCGCGGAGACGGTCCGGAAAAGACGAAGCTGATGCTGTATCCGGGGTGTGGCGCGGCGTTTGATATCGGGAGCTGCGCCTCTGGGGCGGATTGGTCCTACGGGAACAGGAAGAAGGTGAGTGTCACAGGGAGTCCGAAGCGCGGGGCCACGAAGATTACAGTCGGCGACACGACGTTTCTCAAGGATTACCCGAACCAAGGCATTGGGGCGCTTGTGCAGTTTTCGCTCAAGAACGATCCGAAGCTTCCGGTGATGCCACAGGGGAGCTGGGAGTACCTGCGCAAGCAGACCGCGCGCATTGTTGCGAAGACAGCGACCACGGTGACGATCTCGCCGGGCCTCCTGTTCGACCTGCCGGAGACGTTGGCGCCGCTGATGCGGCCGGCGGGGAAACGCTGGGTGGAGTACACCGGGGTCGAGGACCTGACTGTGGACGGAGCAAACTCTTCTTCAAAGATCGGGATACGGATCGACGTGGCCTACGGTTGCTGGCTCAAGAATGTCTCGATCCTAAACATTACGAACTATCATGTCTGGTTGACGGACTCGATCCAGAGCGAGGTCCGGCACAGCACCCTGGCGAAGCGCAAAGGTTCAGGGTCGAATGGCGCGGGAATCCTGTTCAGTTCGTGCTCCTACTGCCTGATCGAGGACAACGTGCTGATCGAGCAGTTTCCCCATGTCGAGGCGAACAACACCTCTGGGAGCGTGTTTGCCTACAACGCCTGCTATGACAGTGCTGTGTTCGTGGGGAATCACGGGATGCTGGGGTGCTCGATCGATACGAATCACGGGGCGCACAGCAGCTTCAACCTCTATGAGGGCAACGTGGCGCAGCGGTTCCAGAGCGACGGGTATCACGGAAGCGCATCACATGATACGGCATTCCGGAACTGGTTTCATGCGACGAGTGACAAGACGGACAAGTTCTGGATCTGCGTGAACCTGAACCGCTTTACACGCGCTTACAGCATCGTGGGGAATATCCTGGGCCGGAAGGGGTACACCTGGGAGTACCAGGTGGAGCCCACTGGATTCGCCTATGACAAGCACTACATCTATTCGCTCGGGTACCCGAACATGGGCAATGGTTCGTCAAACGGCAAGACAGCGCAGTTGAGTAAGGGCAAGCCCTGGGAGGATTGGAAGAAGATGAAGGCGGGCGGGAAGCACCCGGGCCCCGGCGGATACCAGGAACTGGATCTGGATGTGCCGGCCACAACGCTTCTGAAGGGGAACTACAATTACAAGGATAATGCAGTACCAGAGAGCGAGTCGATCGGGAAGACCAAGCTGCCACCGAGTCTCTACCTGAGCAAAAAGCCCGCATGGTTCGGGGATCTCAAGTGGCCGGCCTTTGGCCCGGACACAACATTTGAAAAGAACAAGATTCCGGCTCAAGTTCGCTATGAGAAGATGATGAAGGCTGGGAAGGAACCCCAGGGAGGAACTGGGAAGTAGAAGACGCGATAAACCCCTCACCCCCGGGCCTCCGACGCACGGTCACGCGGAATCAAGTTTCCTATCAGTTTGGGACTTGAATGATGTTTGCGGCCAGGCCGTAGGTTAACCGGACGGCTATGAGAACCGGTGAGAGTCTGAGAGTTTCAGATATTGTGCGCTCGCAGTTCTCTGGTTCTGTAAACCCGTGGTGCGGGAGTGTTAGCAGAAATGTCGGCCGCCCCGTTTACACCACCAGCACACAACGTTTGGCCGTGTCGCGGTTTTCGGTTAACAGACTCGTTCGGCTCGGCCTGTAACAGAATAACGCCGTAAGATACTTGTGTATAGTAACTTACGGCGACAACTCCCCGAGTAGGACTCGAACCTACGACCTAGCGGTTAACAGCCGCTCGCTCTACCAATTGAGCTATCGGGGAAGATATTCGGTTTTTAGTCCCTTCGGCTCCGGCGGTTAATCCCGACGTACGTCGGGACTCGCTCTACCAATTGAGCTATCGGGGAAGATATTCGGTTTTTAGTCCCTTCGGC
>CAZSLS010000059.1:22683-26834 GCA_964607575.1 uncultured Planctomycetaceae bacterium
TCCGGCGGTTAATCCCGACGTACGTCGGGACTCGCTCTACCAATTGAGCTATAGGGGAAAGTATTCGATTTTGAGCCCGAAGTGCATCGGGCCGTACAAAATAGCTTATCGGACGGGAAAGTCAAGGTCTTTATGACTGTTTGCAGGTAAAAAACCCGGCGAGCGAATATCGCTCCGCCGAGTTTCACCCCGTTTCGGGCATGAAGGTTGGCATGATTACCCCCGTGTAGGGGCGGAAGGCCCCGCGGATCTGGGCGAAGTGGAGTTCGCAGTTTCGGGCGCCCCAGCCGTATAGCGTTTGGACGAGTCCGGCGGCTTGGACCGGTACGAGGAAGACCGGCGTCGAACCCTTGTGATGGTTCAGTTGGGCGGCGATCAATGCGGCGGCAGTCGGTTCGTCGCGCATTACGCCCGGTCCGAGCAGGTTGCTGCCCGGATGGGCTACCGATCCCAGGAATCCGTCGAGCCCGCCGCTTTCGCCTTCAAACACCAGCGTCCGCCAAATTCCCATCGCGTTTTCGATAAAGAAGCGATAGTCCTTCTCGCGTCGGATCCCGACGAGTTCCTCTTCGAGCGCCACCATGGCTGGGATGTCGTCGTCGGTGGCGGGGCGCACGCGGTCGGCTCGCTCGGCGCGGGCGGCCAGATCGTCAGCGGGCGATTCGATTAACATGTCCTGAAACGCCGCCCGCGCCACGAAGCCCGCGCGGTTGTACAGAGAAAACGAGTCCAGGTTGATTGCGCTGGAGACCAGGCGGATGGGCAGGCTTTTCCGGTCGGCGAAGTCGGTGATGAAAGCGAGCAGTTGCGATGCGGCGCCCCGCCCGAAGAAGTACGGGTGTGCGTTCATTATGCCCAGCGACACGTGCGTTTCGCGCTGACGGTAAAAGCACGATCCCGCCAGGCGCCCGGTCTCGCCGTCTTCGGCGACTATGCAGAAACCCGGGTCGAGCGCTTCATAGACTTCGCAGAACAACCGCGTCGCATCGGCCGGACCGGTGAAAATGGCGCCGCGAGCGTGAGATTCGTACCAGTGATTTGTCGAGATGCGTACCAGTTCGCTGACTTCATCCCACTCGCCGGCCCGCATGGGGCGTATCGTGAATTCAGACATGTTTCATCCTCTACCGGTATTCATTCCTGCGTCGGATAGATACTTATCGATTCCCATTGTTGACGAGGCGGAGGCAATTGGCAACATTTACTTTTGCCCACTTTACCTCTTGCTTGACGCGATGTGTACAGATAGTCTGAGACGCTACCATGGTGCGCCCCGATCCCTGGCCGCTGAACAATAACTCTTACATGGAGACGCCAACATGAAACCAGCAGTATCCGTTTGGAAATGCACGCTCAGATTCGCCCTGTATGCCTGCGTGCTGGCGATTGTCCTGCCTGCGGGCCAGGCCGCCGCCGAACTGAGATTCGCCAACATATTCAACAACAACATGGTCCTTCAGCAGGGCAAGGGCATCACCGTCTGGGGCCATGCCGACAGCGGCGCCGAGGCGAGCGTCTCTTTCGGAAAGACGACCCTCACCGCCAAGGCCGACAAGGACGGACTGTGGCAGGTCGAGTTCAAGCCGATGGCCGCAAGCTTCGAGCCGCGCCGCCTTACCGTCAAATCCGGCGAGAAGACCGTTGAACTGAAGAACATTCTCGTCGGCGAGGTCTGGCTGTGCGGCGGGCAGAGTAATATGGAGGGCAAGGGGCATCACAACCAGGATCTCGAGCTTCCGTCGGCCGACACTCCTGCCGTGCGATACACCCGCCTGGAACGGCGGGCGGTGAGCGAGCCGTTGGCAGACCTGCCCCTGAGGGAGAATTGGGCGCCCCTCGGTCCGAAGAATACCGAACTCAACCGCGTGGCGGCGGTCCCGTATTACTTCGGCGTTCGCCTCAGTCGCTACCTCAAGGTACCCGTCGGTCTGATGAACTCGGCTGTCGGCGGGACCACCGCAGAGGTCTGGGCATCGCCCGGGAGCCTTCGGGCAACGCCGGCGCTCAAAGACGTCTGCAAGCATCTCGGCAAGGACACCGGCGCCTTCTTCAACGGTGTCATCGCGCCGATATCGAAGTTCGCCATCAGGGGCGTCCTGTTCTACCAGGGCGAGAACAATGTATTCGAAGGCTACGAGACCTACGCACACAGCCTCCCCAAAGTAGTCAGTTCGTGGCGGAAGGCGTTCGGCGACGAGAAGCTCCCGTTCGGGATAATCTCGCTTGCGGGCAACTGGGCCCAGACCATACAGCCCGAACCCGAACGCGAACTGGGCAACGGGCACAACTTCGCGACTATCCGCGACGTACACTTTCGGACATTCCGTTCGACGAAAAACACGGGCCTGATCGCGATCCACGACCTCGGCGAAGATTACATGCATCCGGGTTTCAAGCGAGACGTCGGCGAGCGGGCCGCGAGATGGGCCCTGGCCAAAGCCTACGACAAACCTGTTTACCACACCGCCCCGATCTTCCGCGAGATGAAGATCGACGGCGCCAAGGCGCTGCTCTACTTCGACGCCGATCCTACCGTTACCGACAAGCGTGCGGGCAAAACGTACAAACGCCTGCCCCTGTCGCTTCGGGCCAGGGCGTTCAAGGGTTTCATCATCGCGGGCAAAGACCGCCGCTTCTTCCCCGCCCAGGCCAAGGTCCGCCGCGTTAAATCCGACGCCGAGGTCAAGAATGAATGCCTCGAGGTCTGGAGCGAATTTGTCAGCCAGCCGGTGGCCGTCCGATACGCCTGGGCCAACCAGCCCGACGCCAACGCCTACGGGCTTAAGGGCATCCCCGTGGCTCCGTTCAGGACCGACGATTGGGTAATGATCCGCGCCGTGCCCAAATGGGCGCCCGACCTCGAGCAGCGCCAGAAGCACAACGAGGAACTGCGCAGGCAATTGGATCAATGGCGTCGCGAGCGTACGATAATGGAAGCCAAGAAAGTACTCAAAGACCTCGACGCCAAGTAACCGATTTTGCCCGTGAAAGGACAATGACCATGACTCGAATGGGTATCCTTGCGGTATTGATCTCTCTGGTCGCGTTCTTTTCGCTCTCGGTGCGGGGCGCCGACAAAGCCCGGGGGCGTGCCTTGCCCGAGGGCGACAAGGGCCTGGCAGCCAAATATCCCGGCGATGTCGGGATCGGGAAAGACCCGTCGGTTATCTATGCCACCAGCTTTGAAAACGGTATCGAAGGCGGTTTGAAGAAGCAGCGCGCCGGTGTGGTCATCCTCAAAGATCCCAAGATATCGCGAACGGGCAAGTCATGCGCTCAGATAACAGCCACTCGCGGCAAGGACACCGGCGGCGACCTGAAGTACGCGTGGAAAAAGGGCGTCGAGCAGTGCTTTGTCCGCTTCTACTGCCGCTTCGACAAGAACACCGTCACGCCGCACCATTTCGTCACCATGGGCGGACACATGCCGACTTACAAGTACCGGTGGGGCGGGGGTGCGGGCATTCGTCCGCCCGGCGGGGCGAGCGGGGCTTTCAATACAACCATCGAGCCTCCGAACCTCGACCGGGCCAAAGGCAAGCGGACCGGCTGGTCATTTTACACGTACTGGCACGAGATGCACAGTTGGCAGACGCCGCATGGCGCCTCAAGGGGCAGGCCCAACGCCTACTACGGGAACAATTTTCGCCCCGACAAGCAGCGGCCGTTTGTTGGACGTGAGAAATGGATATGTGTCGAGTTCATGGTCAAGCTGAATACCGTCGGCAAGCATGACGGCGAGCAGGCCTTCTGGATCGACGGTAAGAAAGTCGGTCACTGGTCACCCGGCTGGCCGGTGGGCACGTGGATCCGCGACAAGTTCGCCACGTCGGGCCCGTACAACACGAAACCCAGGCCGTTCGAAGGTTTCAGTTGGCGGACGGACAGGCGGTTGAAGATCAACAAGGCGGCGCTGCAGTGGTACGTCTCCGGGCGGGCCGCAAAGAATGGCAAGACCGACAAGAATATCGTCTACTTCGACAACTTCGTAATCGCCACAAAGTACATCGGACCAATCGCGCGTTCGAAGGCCCGGTAACTCCTGACTGGATGGTGACGACGCCGATTGAGGTTTTCTTACGGAGGCTGGAGACTGGAGGCCGGAGGCGGGAGGAACGGCGAAAATCTACGGCGGGAGGCATGAGGCCGGA
>CAZSLS010000059.1:26934-27641 GCA_964607575.1 uncultured Planctomycetaceae bacterium
GGAGGCGGGAGGAACGGCGAAAATCTACGGCGGGAGGCATGAGGCCGGAGGCGGGAGGAACGGCGAAAATCTACGGCGGGAGGCATGAGGCCGGAGGCGGGAGGAACGGCGAAAATCTACGGCGGGAGGCATGAGGCCTCCGCCGTCAAGACCGTAGGGTTCAGTCGTTCCTCCGGTCTCCAGCCTCCAGCCTCCAGCCTATTCCCCTTGTGCAATCCTGGACAAACCTGTACAGTCGCGGCCATGCGGGATCACCACAAACTGCGAGCATTTGAGTTAGCTGATGGTTTGGCGGTGCAGGTTTATCGAGCGACTCGGAAGTTTCCCGTCGAAGAGCGATTCGGTCTGCAGTCGCAGATGAGGAGAGCGGCGGTTTCAATCGCATCCAACATCGTTGAAGGTTGCGCCCGGAACAGCCTGGCGGACTATATTCGATTCCTGGACATGGCGTACGGCTCGGCGCGTGAATTGGAATACCAAGTCTCGTTGTCGGCCCGGTTGGGGCATCTGCAGCAATCATCTGCCAATGAACTGTCGGCCGCCTGTACCGAAACATGCAAAGTGCTTAACGGACTGATTCGCAGCCTGCGGTCGAGGTCGAGGTAGAGGCTGGAGGCCGGAGACCGGAGGCGGGAGGAAAGAAACGGCCAAACCCTACAGCCTCCGGCCTCATGCCTCCAGCCTCCGCCGTCAAGGCCGTAGGGTTC
>CAZSLS010000059.1:27741-31319 GCA_964607575.1 uncultured Planctomycetaceae bacterium
AGTCGTTCCTCCGGCCTCCGGCCTCATGCCTCCAGCCTCCGCCGTCAAGGCCGTAGGGTTCAGTCGTTCCTCCGGCCTCCGGCCTCATGCCTCCAGCCTCCGCCGTCAAGGCCGTACGGTTCAGTTGTTCCTCCCGCCTCCGGCCTCCAGCCTCCGCCATCAAGGCTCCCGAGTTCCGCATCCAAGCAGGCGAGTGCGGTATTTCGGTTCCAGCCCGGCCTTGGCGGTTATTTGGGCGGCGGCCTCCTTCGCGGCCGCATGCGCCGCGTCGCCCATGATGTTATCCTTCCACGTATGCCACTGGTGCTTGCACTGGTTGAACCGCACTGTCTGCCCATGTGTCTTGTAGATCACGTTTCGCTCGAACAGGAATCCCTTGGACCCCTCGTCGACGAAGATACCGTTATTCGGCGCCCCGCCGTGGGTGTGTGCGCTGCGGTGTACGTCGTGAAGCCAGTTGCCCCGAAGCACCGTGCCCGGCTGGTACCCGAGCGTGTAAATGCATCCGCCGTCGGCCAGCTTTTTCATCACGTCGTAAATGTGGTTGGCCTCGATGAGGTTCTTCTTGCACGCGGTGGGCTTGGGGTTCCACTGCCAGCCCACCGAGACACCCGTGTACGGCGTATCGTGAACGAGATTGTGGGCGATGGTCGTGCCCTGGACATATCCGGCCCATATCCCGCAGGCTCCGAAATATTCCTGGCCCGTGTGGTGGACGTAGTTATTGCATATGCGGTTTTTCTTGGGGACGAGTTTCTCGTTGTTCGCCCCGGCCAGCATGATCCCGTTTGCGGCGATGTCGCGGATGTGGTTGCCGCTGATCTCGCAATTCGTCGATCCATTGCTGAAGTAGACGCCCGATCCGCCAGTATGTGCGATCGCTCCGTCAGTGAAACTCACGCGGTCGACGAATTCGCAGAAGATCGCAGGCTCGATTCCCCACCATCGCCTCCCCGTCGGGTTCTTACCGGTCGTCGAGAAATGGCAGGCCTGGATACCGTGATACCCGCCGGCCGGTAGCGGCCAGGCCGTGTGCTGGAAGCTGATCCCGCGAAAATGCAGGTTGCGGATCGGTTTGTCGCCCTTGCCGACGATCTCGACCAGGCGCTTCAGAACCGGTGCGATGACGCGGGCCTTTGTCATGTCCTGACCTTCGAGCGGCAGGTAGGTCAGCACGCCTGTCTTGCGGTCGAGGTACCACTCACCGGGCTTGTCGAGCATTTCAAGGGCGTTTTCGAGGTAACAGTATCTGCCCTTGCGCGGGAGATTATACGGATGCGATTTGACGTGCGGCGGGGCCAGCGTGATCGTACCGGTTTTCGCGTCAACAGCCTGCAGGCGCTTCCGATTGATCGCCCAGTTACCGTGTACGACGATCTCGACGTCCGAGACGTTCTTCCAACTGCTCACATTTTTGGCGGGCAGACCGAGTCGCCAGGTCTTGAGATCCTTAGCCTGCATGGCGCCGGTCAACTTCAGATGGGATGTCTTCCCTCCGGCGTTGGGCGTTCGGGCGCGTGTGGCCCGTCGACCGTCGACGAACAACTGACGGAAATGCCATTTCCCCGCCTTGACGTCAGCCACGGTCGCCGTCCAGAGCTTCCCGCCGCCGCGTTTCCATCCTGCGATCCGCCGCCCGCCGCTGATGATTACTTTCCCGTCATCTGCGGAGCGGTAGGTTACTGCATGCTGCTTCGTACCGGAATCGTCCGGTCCGAATTTCAGCGGCGCCGCCGGCTCGTACACTCCGGCGTCGATCGCCACCGTCACGTCGCCTTTCAGGCCGGCGGCGATTTCCTTACGCACTGCCTTCTGCGCCCGTGCGATCGTGGCGAACGGCTTGGCTTGCGTGCCCGGATCGACATCGCGGCCTCGCCTCGATACGTGGAATACAGTTCCCGCTTCGGCGCCTGATGCAATGACCACCGCCCAGAGAACTGCCCCCAGCCATATCGATAACCGACTTTGCATTCGAGCGTTATTCATTTGGCAACTCCTTCGGCATGATCTTACCGTATCGCATTGCAGAAAACCGCTGGAATCTCTATGCTATGGGAAAGAGGGTCGTCCGCAATGCGCGCACAAAGACCGTATTTCTGAAAATCTTTCCGCGTTTGCGATTAGCCCACGCATTGTCAATGGATATCGTTGCTGATTTAGGGTAAGGGCGACCCGTCGGTCGCCCGTTGTTCGTGGGGGACAAACGATGCGACGGCGTAATTACCACGACCACATTGTCAGATTTTGCCCCGAGGGCCTACGGTTGGTGAACCTGCAGTTTCCGCTTGTTGTGGTGGGAACGAGTCTCTATAAAGAAAGATATGGGGTTATCAGAAATGGGCGCATCGGCATAATTGGCCAAGGAAATGACCCCAAAAGGATACTGAAATCCTGCGCCCATGACCGCGCTGGTGATCTAGTTGTTGGGCTGGACACTCATGAAAGAGAAGATGATATTCATTTCGATTCTGCTCGTCGTGGTCGGATTGCTTGCGCACATCTCCTGTGAGACGACCCACATCCACGGGCACGGGAACTATCCGTCAGGCGTGTTACGGCTGAACGTCCGCGATTCTGAGGGCAAGCCGATCAAAGGGGCAACCTTCAGGATCTATCATGCTGGAACCAGAGACCTTGCACTTGAACGGTTTCATGGCAGTCAAGCGGACGATAAGAGCCTGATCAGCAATGGGGGCGGTCGGATCGTAACCCTTAGCAGGCTCAGTGGGTATCCGACGGGTTTTAATAGCTGGCGGCTGTTCTGGTTGTTTCCAATAGAGACAGGAACGGAGGGCTTTGACTGTGAGATCAGAGCTGAAGGGTTCAAGCCGCTTGTATTTGACGCTTGGCAGTTGTTCAAGCAGCTGTATGATGACTATGAGAACTTCCCGAGGACGAAGGTTAAGGTGAGAGATGAAGAATTCGAGGGGTACGTTTTTGAGCATACTTTTACGTTGGAGCGGTAACGCCCAACAAGACGCTCCAGCGGACGCGAAAAGACCGCGCCGCAGAGCTTAGACGTTATGCACATTGCGCGGATACTATAGGGCTTTGCCAATGCCGGGAGTTTTGGGCTGCGACCGGGTTTTGGGACGACACGCGATTATTGGAGACATACCATGTTCCCGATTCATACAAAGAACTCAATTGTGCTTCCCAGCGTCAATACGCCAGATAGAGTGGAGTCTGTTCTTTCGGTGATAGAGGAGGAACTAAGGTCTGTACAGGCCCGAAAGATACGGGTTGATGGCGAGTCCATCGTGTTTAGGGGAGGCTTTTTTCGACCCGTGTCGGGCCTGAATCCGCTGATTGGTATAACGAAAGGACGTATATCAGTGCACCTTGAACCCAACGTCATTATACTGGAATATGAACTGTGGTTCACGGAGCTTCTGTTTGTGGCAATTGCATTGAGCTGTTGCGGTGGTGTTGCAGGGCTAACTCAACTGCAGTGGGCCCCGGGCGCTGCTGTGTGTCTGGGCTTGTTTTTCTTTACGCTCTTCTTCGGTTTGAATATGTTGTTTCAATCCTGTCCGGCACGGCAGTTGTAACGGATTGATAGCGGACGAGCAAGCGCG
>CAZSLS010000060.1:0-30678 GCA_964607575.1 uncultured Planctomycetaceae bacterium
TGGGTATGCTCGGGGCAGTCAAACATGCAGTGGTCAATCAATCGGTCGGCCAACGGTAAGCAAGAAGCCGCAGCGGCCGACTATCCGCTGATCCGCCTCCTGGGCGTCAAGCTCACCGTCAGCGCCGAACCCAAGAAGGACTTCACCGGTCAGTGGCAGGTATGCAGCCCCAAGACGGCCGGCGGCTTCTCGGCGGTGGGCTACTTCTTCGGACGCAAGTTGCACAAGGATCTCAAGATCCCCATCGGGCTGATCAACTCGTCCTGGGGCGGCACGCGGATCGAACCGTGGACGCCGACGGTAGGCTTCGACGCGGTACCGGCGCTGAAGAAGATCGCCGACGACACCAGGAAACTCACCGGTAAGGTAGGCTCCCGCACGCCCAGAGCGATCTACAACGCGATGATCGCACCGCTCAAACCGGTTGCGATTCGCGGCGCCATCTGGTACCAGGGCGAATCGAACATGGGCGACGGAATGATGTACTTCGAAAAAATGAAGGCCCTCATCGGCGGATGGCGGAAGGTCTGGGGGCAGGGCGACTTCCCGTTCGGGTTCGTGCAGCTCGCCCCGTTCGACCGCTACGGCGGCGACAGGCAGCCGAAACTCTGGGAGGCACAGACCGCGGCGCTTTCGATCCCCAATACCGGGATGGCCGTCATCACCGACATCACCACCCTTCGGAATATCCATCCGCCGAACAAGCAGGACGTCGGCCTGCGACTGGCTCTTTGGGCGCTGGCGACCAGCTACGACAAGAAGGACCTGGTCTACTCCGGTCCGATGTACAAATCGATGAAGGTCGCCGGTAAGACGATCGTCCTGACGTTCGATCACGTCGGCGGCGGTTTGGCGGCCCGCGGGGGTAAGGATCTCGACTGGTTCGAAATCGCCGGCGACGACAAGAAGTTCGTCAAGGCCGCCGCCAAAATCGTCGGCAAGACGGTAGTGGTATCGAGCGACGAGGTCGCCAAGCCGGCGGCAGTAAGGTTCGGATGGTCCCAGAAAGCCACCCCAAACCTCATGAACAAAGAAGCCCTGCCCGCATCACCGTTCCGCACGGATCGCTGGTAAAGGCGAGGCCCACCCGCGCGAGCGGCAGCGACTTTCATTACCGTTACAGGAGTACTGGTTTGAGTACGATTATACCCGAAGGCTACAAGGCGACGATGGACGTCTGCCGCACAGAGCAGGCGATCAAGTTCACCAAGGACCATTTCGAGCACGCGCTGGCGCGCCGCCTGGGGCTCGACCGGATCACGGCGCCCCTGTTCGTTCGGGCCGACTCGGGTGTCCAGGACAACCTCAACGGTATTGAGCGACCGGTGGCATTCAGCGTCGGTTCAGACGGCGACACCAGGTGCGAGATCGTCCATTCGCTGGCCAAGTGGAAGCGGTTGGCGTTGCACAGGTACGAGTTCGAAGTCGGTCAGGGTATCTACACGGACATGAACGCCCTGCGACCGGACGAAGAGGATCTCGACAATATCCACTCGATCTACGTCGACCAGTGGGACTGGGAGCGGGTCATCACGCCCGAGGACCGGAACCTCGACACGCTCAAGACCGTCGTGCGGGATATCTACGCCGCGATCAAGGACACCGAGGCCGAACTGGCCGAAGAATTCCACAACCGCACAACCTGGCTGCCCGACGAGATCGCCTTCGTCCACACCGAGGAACTGGCGCAACAGTATCCCGACACCACCCGGTGGCAGCGGGAAACCGCCGCATCCCAGGCCCACGGCGCCGTGTTCATAATCGGTATCGGCGGCGAACTGCCCGACGGTACCATCCACGACGGCCGCGCCCCCGACTACGACGACTGGACCACGCAGACGTCGCCCGAGACCAGGGGCCTCAATGGCGACATCTTCGTCTGGAATCCACTGCTGGAAATCCCATTCGAACTCTCGTCGATGGGTATCCGCGTGGACGCCGAGACCATGCTCAAGCAGTTGGAGATTCGCGGGTGCATGGAGCGAACGGAACTGCCCTGGCACAAGATGCTCCTGGAAGGCAAGTTCCCCCAGAGCATCGGCGGCGGGATCGGTCAGAGCCGTCTCTGCATGCTCCTCCTGGAAAAAGCGCACATCGGCGAGGTCCAGGTCAGTCACTGGCCACGCCACGTCGTCAACACCTGCCGAGAAGCCGGCATCCCGCTGCTGTGACCCTGTGGCGTTTCGTACCGCTGACTACCGTCTGTCAGCGGGACGGAATTCGGGAATTCGGGCAGATTGTGGCGATGAAACTTTTACAGTCCGGCCTCCCCGGAACGAAAAACTACCTTGACTTCACCTATGGACCGGATAGATTTACCGGACAGGCCCGCGGTTATCGTTGACCGCAGCTTGTTCGGAAATCTCGACTAATAAGGAAGAGAAGCGAATGTGGGTTAGAAGCGCAACGATGTTCTTTCTGGTGGCCACTATTTC
The DNA here is from genome assembly GCA_964607575.1 of uncultured Planctomycetaceae bacterium. Classification (GTDB taxonomy): domain Bacteria; phylum Planctomycetota; class Phycisphaerae; order SM23-33; family SM23-33; genus BS750m-G57. The sequence continues at coordinate 2,436 of CAZSLS010000060.1, forward strand.
CGTAACCACTACAGTGCTTGCTGCACCTAAGGACGACAAGCCTCCTACCGCCCCGGCGAAGCCCAAGGCCGATATCTCCACGTGGGCCAAGCCCTCGCCCGCGCAGGCGGCGGCGGCCAAGAAACTTGGCGTTCCGGTTGCGTTCGAGAACTCTGTGGGGATACGATTCATACTGATTCCCCCTGGAACGTTCATGATGGGATCCAAGGATTCGGCGGCGGAGGTCGCCACTCGCTGCGCCATGCCCAACGCGGCACCGGGATGGTTCGTGGATGAACATCCACGCCACAAGGTGACTCTGACCAAGGCATTCTACATGTCCATTCACGAAGTCACCAACGCGTCTTACGAGGCGATCACCGCGAAGCCCAAGCCCAAAAACAAGCCCAAGAACAAGAAACCGGAAACTCCCGTTGAACCCAAGAACCCCACCGACCCGGCCGTAAGTATTTCGTGGAGTATCGCAGAGAAGGTCTGCAAGGACATGAGTTCGCGGGACAAACGCAAGTACGCCTTACCGACCGAAGCGCAGTGGGAATATGCATGCAGAGCGGGCACGGAAACACCGTTTTCTTTTGGGGAAGCGGCGTCGACGGATCAGGCGAACTACCACGGAGACTACATATACGGTAAGGGCAAGAAGGGGAAGAACCGCGGGAAGCCCGCGCCTGTGGGCAGTATGCCTCCAAACGCGTGGGGGTTGTACGAGATGCACGGAAACGTCAGCGAATGGTGTGCTGATAAATACAGCAAGTACACCGGCGACGCGGCAACCGATCCGACAGGACCTGACGAAAAGGCAAAGGGAAGCGATCGCCTTTTGCGCGGCGGTTCCTGGCGCAGTTATCCCGGGGCCTGCCGCTCCGCATTCCGACACAAACTGGGAGCGGGTACAAGATCTGAGGCTATTGGCTTTCGTGTGGTGTGCGCCCTTCCATCGGACGACCCTCCACCGAAGGCTCCGCCAAAGAAGTAAGTCCACTGGAGGGTTGGCGGTGTTAAAGAGCGGGAGAAAACTGACCCATGAGCAACACGGTACTTTCGACAGAAGCGCTCGAACTGCTGCGTAAGTACGACACGCCGACCGTCTGTAACGTTATTGAGTTGTTCGACGTCCGCCCCAGAAATACCGGGTATATGGACCGGAGTATTCAGTCTTGCTTCCCCAAACTCCCGCCCATGGTCGGCTATGCGGCCACTGCGACATTCAGGTCCGCCGCTCCGGCTCGCGGTGATGCTTACTCGAGCCTGGAGAAGCAGGTTGCTGCATTTTCGCAAGCCCCATCGCCCCCGATTGTCGTGTTCCAGGACCTCGATGACCCGCCCGCCGGGGCGACGTTCGGGGAGATTATGTGTACTACTTACAAAGCATTCGGTGCGGCCGGTCTGATAACCAGCGGGGCGGGACGCGACCTGGAGCAGGTGGGCGCACTGGAGTTTCCGGCCTTCACAAACGGTACGATCTGTTCGCATGGATACTGCTGCATTCCAGAGATACAGATCGCTGTAGATGTTGGAGGCGTCACGGTTCGGCCCGGCGATCTCCTGCACGGTGACTGCAACGGCGTAACGACGATTCCGCCGGACATCGCCTCGTCTATCGCCGGCGCGTGCGAAGAGTTCATGCGCGCCGAGGCGATGGTATTGCAGTATCTGCGGGCGGGCGACGTTACCGCAGCGGGGATTTCAGAAGCAACGGGCGAGTGTCATCGGATGATCAATGCGCTTCGAGAACAGGTCGCCCGGAAACCGTAGAAGACAGTTTCCAACGGACCGGATCGGCACGGGCTTGAAACTTGATGTAGTTCTTGCGAAATCTATCGCAAATCTATACGTTAACCTGCTTGTGGGCGCCCGGAATCGCGGTGCCTTGCCTCCGGCCTCGGTCGGCGGACGGGTTGGGTGCGTCGCCCAGCCAGGCAAACAACGAGTACTTCAGGAGTTCACGATGTCCAAGAAAACAGCGGGTCTTTCACGACGAACGTTTATCAAGAGCAGTGCGGCCGCGGTCGCTATTCCAATGTTTGTTCCGAGTTCGGTTCTCGGTGCTCCCGGTAAAGTCGGGGCCAACGACAAGATCAATGTCGCCTGGGTCGGATTTGGCAACATGGGCTGGGGCGACGTGAACAATGTCGCTCGTCATGGAGCCAACATCGTCGCGCTTGCCGACGTGAACCAGAAGATCGTCGATCGCGGAACTAACAAGTTCAAAAGCGCCAAGGGCTACAAAGATTTCCGCATAATGCTCAAAGAGCAGTGCAAGAACATTGACGCTGTCGGCGTCGGCACCCCGGACCACAGTCACTTCGCCGTCGCATATATGGCCATGAGCATGAAGAAACACATCTACGTGCAAAAACCTCTGGCCCATTCGCTGTGGGAGGTTCGCACGCTCCTGGAACTGGCCAAGAAGAATAAACTCATTACGCAGATGGGCAACCAGGGACATTCCTTCGAAGGCGCCCGCCTGGTCAAGGAATGGTACCAGGCCGGACTCATCGGCGAGGTCAAGGAAGTTATCACCTGGACCAATCGTCCAGCACGTGGATGGGGCTTCAACGGGCAGGTCCAGACCGCGTTCCCGAAAGCTGAACCCGTACCGGCGGGCATGGACTGGGACCTCTGGGTCGGACCGTGTGAGAAGAAGGTCCCGTTCAGCAGGCGATTCCACCCGACGACATGGCGTCCCTGGTGGGACTTCGGTTGCGGCGGTCTGGGCGACATCGGATGCCACACCATCGACACGCCGTACTGGGCGCTGGACCTGGGCGCCCCGACACGCGTCGAGGTCGAGATGCACGACAAGGTCAACAACCTCCACACGCCCAACGGTTCGGTGGTCGATTACAAGTTCCCCGCTCGCGGAAGCAAACCGGCAGTCAGCGTGAAATGGTACGAAGGCCCCACCGTACCCAAAGCGCCCACGGGCTACGACTACCGCCTCGGGGGCGGCGGCGGACTTATCATGGTCGGAACCAAGGGCGGTATCTGCCATGACGGTATGCGTCCCAATAGTCCCAGGCTCTACCCCCAAGCCAAGTGGAATGATTACAAGAGCAAGGAAAATGAGTCCAAGCGAGTTCCCAAGACCCTGCCCCGCGTCAAGAACGGTATCCAGGGCGACTGGATACAGGCCATACGGGACAAGAAGAAGAGCTGCTCCGATTTCAGCTATTCTGCCCCGCTGGCGGAACTAATCGTCCTGGGCACCCTGGCGATCCGAACGGGCAAGGCCGTGGATTGGGACGTCAAGACCCAGACGATCAAGGGCAATGACGCAGCCAAGGCACTGTTCAAGATCCCCGCGAGAAAGGGATGGCGACCGGAAGATCTGGCGTAGAGAAACGCGGAATATTGGGTCGGTCCTTATTTCGACGCCGGCCGTGTTGCGGGAGCTTTGACCGGGATCCGGATCAGGGGGGCAGGCAGGTTCTCGCTGGTCAAATACAGCGTCTGCCCGTCCGGACCGAAGCAGATCGATTCGCCCTGGGTGCGAAGCGGCAATCGGATCGTCCGCGGAGCACGAGAGAAACCCACCGCCCAGGTCTCATCCGGGCGGCGAATGTATTCGTAAGCGTTGCCGTAGGTGCAGATGACCGCACGCAATCCGTCGGGAGAGATGTCCATCGCCGTGGCCGTCGGTATCCGCAGCGATGCTACAGCCTTGGCGACCAGTGTTTTTTTCGGCGACCTTGCCGGAAGCGCCAGCGCATAGACCTTGCAGGCCAATCCGTAACATTTTGAAACCAGGTAGATCGTTTTCGTAGTGGTATCGACGGCTAGAGACTCGCAATTGTGCGCGCCGTCCTCGTACCGGAAGTTGATGGTCATAGCGACCGGGACGCTCATTTTCCTCCCCCGTTGTCGCACGTTCAACCGGGGTTCGGGCACAACGTAGAGGGTGCAAATCGAGCGCTTGGAGGCATTGTCGCCGACGTCGGCGATCATTATGAAGTTCCTGCGACCGATCGCAAACGAGCATATATCCTCCCAGTCCCGCGCGGCGGCGCCAGTGATTTTGACGCTTGCCAGGTCGCTCCCCGCATGGTTGAAGGCGAAGATTCGCGGTTTGTCGCCCGAATCGTTGTGCGTCCACAGCACGCCTTTGTTGGCTCGCCCTGCGGCAACCCCGCTCGATTCGTCAATGGCCTCCTTGTCCAGCTTGCACAGTTCCTTGCCCGGTAGATAGGCAATCCGCCCGGAAGGCGCAGGACGCATCCCGGACGAAGCCTTCGGTGCGGCGGCGGCATGGGTGTGCGGCGCCTGGGGATTCAAAACAATCAAAGCCGCAAGGATCGCAACTCCAACTAATATCCAAATTGTCAGCAATCGAGGCATCTGTTAACTCCTAATCCGTCCTCCGCCGGATTATACTATAGCGATGCCCGACAGACTAAAAACTTTTCGAATCGGCGACGTCGAAATCGATTTTCCGGTGTTGCTGGCCCCCCTGGCGGGCTACTCCGACCTGCCCTACCGCCAGCTCTGCCGCGATCTCGGCGCACCGTTCTGCGCCACCGAAATGATGCTCGACAAGTGTCTTCTGGTCAAACCTCGTAAACCGCAGTACATCTCCCGCACCGACGAGAACGATCACCCCATCGCCGGGCAGATCGTCGGCAACGAACCGGAGACGATGGCCGCAGCAACAGAACTCCTCGACCAGCGAGGATTCGACGTGATCGACCTGAACTTCGCCTGCCCGGTCCGCAAGGCCCTGCGGCGCCGGCGCGGCGGACATCTCATGAGCGATCCGCGGTTGGCTGTCGAGATCACCCGGGCGGTTATCGCGGCGGCGGGACCGAGGCCCGTCACGCTGAAACTCAGGCGGTCGTTCGACGAGTCCAATCCCGAGCATGATGAATTCTGGCAGATCGCCGAGGAAGCATTCGACGCCGGAGCGGCGGCAATCTGCATACACGGTAGAAGCGTGGAGGCCAAATACGCCGGACCGTCTGACTGGGAGTTCATCGCGTCGGTTAAACAGCGCTTCAGCGACAAGACCATCGTCGGCTCGGGCGACATAATGACCGCCCCGGACGCGATGGACATGTTCGACCGGACCGGGGTGGACGCGGTGTCCGTGGCGAGGGGGTCACTGGGCAACCCGTGGTTCTTCCGCCAGTGGTGCGATCTGGCGGCGGGAAGGGAAATGTACGTACCGACCCTCGCCGAACAGAAAGAGGTCATCGCCGACCACTTCAGACGCACCGAACTGTTCTACGGGGAGCGCCGGGCCACGAAAAATATGCGGAAATTCGGTATTAAATACGCGCGCATGCATCCCACGCCGAAGAAGCTTAGAATGGCGTTTGTAGCCGTCAAGAACGCCGACGACTGGTTCGCAGTACTCGATAACTTCTACACTTGAGCACAATGCGCTTGAAGCTGCGCCCCGGGCGAAGTACAAACTAGGGTAACGCACGTTCGTAATTCAGTAGAAAGGGAATGCACATGAAACATCTTGCCGGAAAGACCCTGGCGATATTCCTCAGTGTGACGCTTTCGGCGACCGCGGTCCGGGCCAAGGACGCCAAGTCATCGCAGTACCCCCCGCGCACGCAATACATGGCGGTGATGATGGACGGCAAGAAAGTAGGCCACTCCGTAGCGACCTTCAAGATAGACAAGGGCAAGGCGGTGACAAACGTGAAGATGACGATGACCCTGTCTCGCGGGGGAATGGCCATCACCATCGCCGTCGACACTGTGGAGACCGAAACGCCCGACGGCAAACCGGTGGGTTTCGCACTGACGATCAATCAGGGGCCCCTGGGACAGATCGTAACCCGCGGGACCATCGGCGGCGACGGAAAGCTCCACGTAGTGATGAACGTGGCGGGCATGACGCAAAACAAGACCATTCCCTGGCCCCAGGGCGCGCTGATGAGCCACGGGCGGATGATCATCGAACGCAAAGCCGGAATGAAACCCGGAACTACCGTCACCTCGACTGTTTTCGACCCGACTGCCCTCGCGGCGAGAACGGTCACAAGCACCGTGGGCGAGAAGACCAAAGTCGATCTGCTGGGCAGGGTGGTGATGCTCACCGAAGTCAAATCCGTAATGCAAAGTAAGATGGGCAAGATCAACGCCACCTCCTACATTGACGACGAGTTCATCCCGCTCAAATCGATCGTACCGGCCCTTGGTATGAAAATTGAGATGATCGACTGCAGCAAGGCAGTCGCGATGGCATCAAACGAAACGCTCGACCTGATCTCGAAGGTAATCCTCTCCAGCCCCGTCGCCCTGACTAAAGAGGCACTCGCCGGACCGCTTGTCTACACGATAAAGCCCACCTCGCCCGAGGCGACCCCCGAATTCCTCGACGGCGCCAACCAGAGCGTAAAGACCGCGGACGACAAAACAACCACGCTGACCATCCGCCCGACACCCGCACCGAAGAACGCCCCGCTGCAATACAAAGGAAAAGACCCAACCGCACTGGAAGCTCTCAAACCCTCAGGCTACGTCCAATCCGACCACAAGACCATCAAGGACCTGGCCAGGAAAGCCATCGGCGACGCCAAAGACGCCGCCACCGCCGTAGCCAAGATCGAAGCATTCGTGCGAAAATACATCAAGACCAAGAACCTCTCGGTCGGGTACGCTACCGCAGTTGAAGTCGCCCAAAGCCGCGAAGGCGACTGCACCGAACACGCCGTTCTCACCGCCTCGCTCTGCCGCGCCGTCGGAATACCCGCCCAGGTCGTCATGGGCCTGGCGTACGTCAATGGCTTCGCCGAACACCGCAACGTTTTCGGACCGCACGCCTGGAACCGCGCCTTTGTCGGCGGTAAGTGGGTCGGGCTCGATTCGGCGCTGAAAGAATTCAACACCGGACATATTGCTCTGGCCTGCGGCGACGGGATCAGCGACGACATGCTCAAGGTCGTAAACACCATCGGTAATTTCAAGATCATCACGATAAAGACGCCCAAAGACAACAAATAGGACCCCGCAGCAGCGGTCGCTCAATGACAAGCAACGAGCTTCAGGAACTGATTGCTAATGCTCCCGGGCCCGTGGTCGTCCTGACCGGTCCGGCGGGGTGCGGGAAAACAACCGCCGCACTCGATCTCTACCGCAACCATCTCGGCGAGGACGGGGCAGCGGGCTGCATGCTCGTGGCGCCCAACGCCGCAGCAGCGGATCATCTTCGCAAACGCCTGCTGGCCAGCAGCGGCACCGGCGCAATGGCCGGAGCGCGAGTCAACACGTTCTTCCGCCTGGCCGCGGGCATCCTGGCGGGCAGCGATGCGCCGGGCAGGAGAATCTCGCCCTTCCAGAGGCATCTGGTCCTGGCGGGTATCGTGGGCGAACTCCTCGGAAGCGGAAAACTCAAAGCGCTCGGCGCGGTTGCGGACACTCCCGGGCTCGTTGTCGCGCTGGACCGGGCAATTGCGGAACTCAAACGGGCGGCGATCGAGCCGGAGGCACTGGCGCCCGCTGTGCAGTCGGGCCCGCCCAAGGAACGCGACCTGCTGGAAATCTACCGGTGCTACCAGAGGCACCTGCAGACAGGCGGAATGTTCGACGTCGAGGGGCAGATCTGGCTGGCTAGGGATCTCCTGACCGAAGCGCTGAGGGACAACACCGGCGACCTGCCCGGTCTGGAAGGCGCGAGCGCTCTTGCCGTCGATGGATTCACGGACTTCACGCCAACCCAGTTGGAAATACTCGATCTTGCAAGCCGCAAGGACCGCCGCATCCTGATAACGCTTACGCTTGACGACGACGGGCGCGACAGGATGTGGTTCTGGACCAGGCGCACGTTAAATGCGATCCGAACGAGATTCGGCGAGCGTGTTTCGGTGATTCAGGCCCCTGCCAAAGCCTCGCCCGCCACAAGCCTGGGGCGATTACCCGACACACTGTTTGATCTCGACGCCGAGGCCACCGATCCACCGGACGGGCTGGAGGTGATTTCCGCCCCGAACATCGACGCCGAAGTCGCGGCGGTGGCCCGCGGAATCAAACGCCTGCTGCTCGACGGCGCTCGCGGCGGAAGCATCGCGGTCCTGGCCCGTTCGACTGAACCCTACCGCCGGACGATCCAGCGGGTATTCGCCCTCCACGACGTGCCCGTCGCCGAGGCGCCCGCGGGTCTGGTCGACGTACCGGTGATTCGCTTCCTGCTGGATACGGCAGACGCGGGCCCGCGCCTGGACCACACATCCGTCCTGCGAATCATATCCAACAGCTATTTCCGCGCCGAAGCACTCGGGCAGTTTGACGCTACCGACGCTTCGGTCGCCGAGTTGATCGTTCGACAGGGCAACGTTCTGGAGGGCAGATCGTCCTACGCCCAGGCCGCCGACCGCCTGGCATGGCTGGCGGCGAGAAACGCCCCCCAAGACGAAGACCCGCAGACCGCCGGTCTCCTGCAACTCGGCCCGATCGAAGTAACGCCCCAGCGTATCGCCTCTGCCCGCGCCCTGATCGAGGCGCTGTTCGATGCGATACAGTCAGCCCGCGGCGATCCGTTGGCTATCGCCGAGGCGCTGCAGGTCGCCCAGGTCGTGATGCACCTCGATGACCCGCTCCTGGTCGCTCGCGATCTGCGTGCCCTGTCCGCCCTCGAGCAGGCTATCGGCGAGTTGGATGAACTGCCCGCGGGCCCGTGCCTTCGGGCCGCCCTGTCGCAAGTGGCCTGCCCGCCGAGGCGAGGAGAATCTCTGGTAGACGTTCTGGACGTACTCGATGCGCGGGCTCTGCGGTACGATCACGTGTTCCTGATCGGTCTGGGCGAAGGACATTTTCCCGCAAAACTGACAGACAGTTCTCTGCTCGGCGAGGCCCAGCGCCTGAGATGGTCCGCCCACGGGGTTGCCCTGGACAGCCGCGGCGACCTGGCTTCGCGGGAGATGCTGCTGTTCTATCTCGCCGCCTCTCGCCCCAACGAATCGCTGACGCTCAGCTATGTCACGTGCGACACCTCGGGGCGGCCGGCCGGGGCGGGCAACTTCCTGAAATCTCTGCTCGAACCCGTCGGCGGGATATCGGCGTTGCAGGCCTGCGGACATCATCTGGATATCCCTCTTGGAACCTTCCTGCCCGACCGCGGAGATATCGCATGCTCCCGGGACGCTCTTACCGGAGCTATCGCTGGATGGTTCGATCCGGCCCGCGGCTGCGATGACACCGCCATGACGTGGATTGGGCGGCACGCGCCGCAAGAACTCGCTCGCGTCGCGCGCGGCGTCTGGGCATCGCACAAACGCTGGCAGGCGGGCCCGGGCGGTGCGTTCGACGGGCGCCTGGATGATCCGAAACTCACCGACGAACTCAAACGGAGGTATCCCGGGCAGGTCGTCTTCTCGGCCAGTTCGCTCAACTCGTTCGGCCAGTGTCCCTGGCGATACTTCGCCAGCTACGTACTGGGCCTCGAACCGCTGGCGGTCCCGCAGCGAATGCTCCAGCCCACTTCGCGCGGGCAGTTCGTACACAACGTCCTGTTCGCCACGATGAAGCGTCTTTTCGACGCCGCCGGCGGACCTGTCCGCCCCGACCAGGTCACCGACGAGGAAATGATCGAGACGCTGCGAGGCGCGGTGAGCGATGTTTCCGAACCGCTCGAAACCGCGGCGCCATATCCAGCGCTGTGGCGAATTCAGAGAGACCGCATGCACTCCCAAATGCGGGGCTATCTCCTGTCGCTGAAAGACGCCCAACCGTCCGGGCTGTGCGGGCACTTTGAATTGGCGTTCGGTTTGGAGGGGCGGCCTGGCGAACCGGCAGACACGATGAGCCGCGACGACGCGGTGGTCGTGCATACGCCCGCGGGCGACATTCGCCTTCGCGGCAAGATCGATCGCGTCGATCTCCAGGGCGAAGGCAGCCTGCTGGTTGTCGACTACAAGACAGGAGCCCTTCCGTCCCCCGCCGACATCGCCTCCGGGCGGAACCTGCAACTCCCGCTCTATTCAGCAGCCGCCGCGGAAATACTCTCAGGCGAAGCGGCAGGCGGAGCGTTCCATCGCATCGGAGAGGGTCGCGGTAAGAAGACGCTGGATTTCTCGCCCGAAACCACCGACCGCGGTATCGCGAAACTCGGCGGATACGATGCGGTCAACCAGGCGTCTATGCAGAGCGTCGCTGACTTCGTCACCGCCATGAGCCAGGGGCAATTCGACCTGTATCCGACCCACAACTGCCCGTCATACTGCCCGTTTCGCCAGATTTGCCAGTTCTCACCGGCCCGCGCCGAAATCAAATCCGCCGGCGCCGAGGGGAACCGCCCATGAGCGAACTGACACTCACAGACGCCCAGCGGAAGGCGGCAATCGAACACGCCGACCAGAGCATGGCGCTCCGCAGCGGCGCCGGCTGCGGAAAGACGTTCGTCCTGGCTCGCCGCTACACGCAACTCCTTACCGAAGCCGACGCCGAGACCTCGCCGCTGCGGCGCCTGATCGCCCTGACCTTCACCGACAAGGCGGCGATCGAAATGTCGCAGCGCGTCGGCAAGATGCTCGCCGAGCAGGCGGGCGAAGCTGTCGGGGCGCGGCGAACGCAACTCCGCCGCTGGATCGACGAACTGCCCGAAGCACGCATCTCGACGATTCACAGCTTCTGCGCGTCGCTGCTTAGAGCACACGCCGTCGAAGCAGGCATCGACCCGAACTTCGCGGTATGCGCCGATGGGCTGCTGGTTGGTCAGTTGTTGGCCGACGCGTGCGATTCGGCGATGCTGGCGGCCGCTGAGGCAAGCGATCCGCAACTTACCGCCCTGCTGGAACACCTTCCGTATCCGGCGATCGTGGAACTGCTGACAACGCTCGTCTCGCAGCGTCAACTGCTGGACATCGAAAGCTATCGCGATCCGGAGCAGGTAATCGCCGGTTGGCGGACGCTTCTGGACCGCCAGCGAGAAGCGGCATGGGGACGCCTGGACGACGACAGCGCCCTGGCCGATCTCGCGCGAAGCATCACCGACGAGCCGTGCGACGATCCCAGCGACAAGCTGGCGGTCAAACGCGGAGAACTCATGCCCGCGATCAACGCGATAATCGCCGATCACGCCGCCCGGACGCCGGAGAACTTCGCTTTCGCATGCAATTTCAAGGTGGGCGGTGTCGGTACGAAAGCGGCCTGGGGGTCCAAAGCAGGCGCTATGGATCTGCGACATCGCATCAAACACCTCAAGGAACTCCTCGACGCCTACGCACCGCTGGCCGAAACGCTCAACGAAATGGACCAGCGATCCGCCGAAGCACTGGTCGCACTGACATCGCTGGCTGGAGACGCCGGGCAACGTTACGCCTCAACCAAACGCACACGAGGACTGCTGGACTTCAGCGATCTGATCATCCACGCAAGCGACCTGATCGGATCGAACGAGCAAGTGCGGAGCCAACTCGCCGGCGGAATCGACCAACTCCTGATCGATGAATGTCAGGACACAGACGCATTCCAACTCCAAATGCTCGCGCAGCTCGTATCTGCAGACGATGACAACCCCGCCAGTGCGTTCGTTGTAGGTGACGCCAAACAAAGCATTTACCGCTTCCGGGGAGCCGACGTCAAAGAGTTCGACAACACCTGCAACCACCTCGGACGCGGGCAGAGCGAATCGCTGGACCTGTCATTCCGAACGCACCAGGGGGGCGTGGCGTTCATCAATTCGCTCTTCGCACCGCTCATGGGCGACCGCTACGAAGAGATAACCGCACACCGGAGCGAAATCCCCCCGCACGAATCGGTAGAGATACTCCTGGCCGATCGCGAAACACCCATCAACAACGCCGACGAGGCATCAGCAGCACAAGCCGAACTGACAGCACAACGAATCGCGGAAATGATCTCCGGCGGTGAGAGGCTCGTCTGGGATTCCAGCGGCGAATGCTGGCGAGCGGTCCAGGCGCGCGACGTGGCGATACTGCTGTCGCGCATGACCCACTCGCTCGAATACGAACGCCAACTTCAGAAACACAACGTACCGTACTACGTCGTCGCGGGCACGGGCTTCTTCAAGCAGCAGGAAATTTTCGACATCCTCAACGCACTTCGCATAATCGACAACCCGCTGGACGATATCGCACTGTTCGGGGTGTTGAGGAGCAGCCTGGTCGGACTCGATGACAACGCCCTGATGCACATCGCCGAGGCGCTTGCCGGCGGACCGTATCTGACCAAGCTCGCGTCGTCGTCGGAAACTGATCTCGCAGACAGGCTCACCGGCGACCAACTGGCGGCGCTGCAGTTCGCCGTCGCCATGATCCAACGCCTGGCGAAACGCAAGAACGCCATCGCCATCGACGAGCTGCTCGAACAGTTGCTCGACGAAACGGGCTATCTCGCGATGCTGGCGGCGCAATTCGGAGCCAAACGCCTCGTGGGCAATATCCGCCAGTTAATCGACCGTGCCGGTGCGGCCGAAGCCGACGGTATGTCGCTGAGAGACTTCATCACCAGGACCGATGAGTTGATCCTGAGCGAATCGCGATACGAGCAGGCCGTCGTCGCCGGCGAGAGCGACAACGTCGTCAGGCTGATGACCATCCACAAAGCCAAAGGCCTGGAATTCGGCGTGGTCGTCATGCCCGACCTTAACGCCGGGCGGCGCGGATTCGTCGGAAGCATGATGCACCGCGGCGACGATTGGGGATGGACCCTGAACGTCAAACCAGACCCGGACGACCCCGAAGACTCCGACGCCCAGCCGCTGTCGTTCCATCTGGCGAAACTTGCCGAAAACGACGACCTGGCCCAGGAAGACATCCGCAAGCTCTACGTCGCGGTCACCAGGCACCGCGATCACCTGGTCCTCATCGGCGCAAACCACCGTTACAAAGACTCGCCCCTCTCCAGTTCGACCAGCCCCCTGGTCCAGATCAACGGCGTCACGAACTTCCTGGACGCCATCGACGCCGGCGCCGAGACAATTCCCTACGGAGACGGACGATTCAAAGCTCGCGTCGCCTGCATTCTACCGAACCCGCCGGGAAGTCAGACCGGTCACGACATCCCCGGTCGCCGAGCACTCGCCCGCGCTTCCGGCGCCGGCGACCTGGCCGCGGCGATGCTCGCCGTCAAGTCCAAGACCGCCCCGCCGCCACTCATCGGCCCCCTCCCCCCGTCGGTCGGTTCGGTCGAAGTGGCGGTTACCGCGCTGAGCGACTTTGCGCACTGTCCGATGCTGTACCACTGGCGACACGAACTGGCCGCCCCGTCGCCAGGGTCCCGGGGGCGCCCGGGCAGCGGAGGCTCGCTGGACGCGCTGACGCTCGGAACGCTGTATCACAGGTGTATGGAACTGCTGAACTTCGCCAACCCGCAGGCGAATGAGGAGCTCATTGCACAGGTGATCCTGGAAATGGACCTCGACGATACGGCGAACCCCGCCACGCTGGCCGGCGAACTGGGCGAGATGATCGCCAAATTCGCCCAACACGATCTCTGGGGGCGCCTTGCCTCCGCCAGCCGGATATTCCGCGAATTGGACTTCGTGCTGACCGCCGGACAACTCACACTTCGCGGGCAGATAGATCTGCTGTATTGCGATGACCAGGGAAGTTGGCACGTGGTAGACTACAAGTCCGACCGAATCGCCGGCGATGACGAGATCACCCAACGCGCCGGAAACTACGAACTCCAAATGCTCGCCTACTCGATTGCAGCCGGCAGGCATCTCGACCAACCGATCGCCGACGCCGCACTCTACTTCCTCCGCCCCGCCCGCGAGCATACATTCACAATCGATCCAGGCGCGCTGCAAACTGCCCGCGACCGCCTGGCCGCACTGACCGAGAACCTGATAACCGCCCGCCGCTCCAACCAATTCGAACGAGTCCAATCAGCCCACTGCGATTACTGCCCATACTCGGCGTTATGCGATCAGGCCCGCTAGGGCCGGTATATGGTAGCCCCGTCGTCAGAAGATTATGCAACGAGCGTCCCAAAAGCGCTAAACCGCAAGCGGTACGATTTGTGAAGATTCTCGATCGCGTGTTCGCCGCTTGCGCTTTGGCGGTCTGTCGAACGTAGAGAATCCGGGGCTCATTCGCCGGCGGCCAGGAGCTTTCGTGCTTCGGCGCCGGGTTTGCGGCGGTTGGCTGTGCGGACTGTGAACTTGAGCGAATCGAGGTGATCCAGCAGCGGGACCGCCACTTTGCGGCTGGCGCCAAGCGCGTCGCGGAACTCCATCGTCGTGAATATCGGAGCCTTTGCGAATAGCGACAAGACAACCGCCTTGGCTGCGTCGACCGTGTCATTATGCAGGATCACTTTGCGATCGAGTTGCACCGCCCTTCCGCGATCTGCCAGCAGTGCGGTCATTTCGGCGAACTTCGCGTCGGAAACGCTCAACTGGGCGGCCATATCGCCGGGCAGGGGCGGCGCCAGGCCCGCGGAGAGCAGCAACTCCTCGATCCTGGCGCACAGGTCGCGATCTTCGTCGGACAGGTGCGTCCCGGCGCCGGGAAGTGCAAAGACGGTGTCAGCCAATATCACTCGCCCGTCGGACAGCATGTCTTCCAACGCCGGTTCGAACACGCCCGCCCCAGCCTCGACGCTCGCCGAAAGATCGGCGTGGGGCATGCCGGCGCGTGTCTGGTTTTCCTGATGGAACTTATCCAGTGTTTCGACGATCGCGGCGGCGGTCTGTTCGATCAGTTCGGTGCAGATGAATTTCCCGTCGGGCATTTTACGCGCGGTCCGTTTTGCGGTGAGGGTCTTCAGTGCGTCAGCGGTCTGTGCGAGGGGCATTTTGGCGAGCCTGGACAGCGTTCCGGCGTCCACGGCTTGGGCGGCCTGCTTGAGATGAATCGCAGCCCATTGAGGCGGTGAGTCCAGCGCGTCGCGCATGGCCGTGAGTTTTTCGAGCGTCCATGGGCGTCCTCTGCGAAGGCGAATATTGCTGGTGTCGAGTATCCGCCCGCCGCCGAGGGTGGTGTTGATCCCCGACGGACCGGGCGCGCGAACAACAAAACGCTCCCCCGGAGCAAGGGCCAGCGGGGACTTCATTCGAAGTTGGACGAGCTGATGCTCGCCGGGCAGGATCGGGCCGCCCTCGAGCATCGCAACGTTCGCCATCACTTCGGCCGTGCCCACATGCACATGAACTTCGGAGTAGTCCTTCATCGCCTTGTGGGCCGAGGCCAGCAGCTTCAGATCGGCCTCGACCATGCTCGCCGGTTCGTAGACGTCGCTGTCGCAGACCAGGGATCCTCGCGGAGCGTCGCTGGAATCGATGTCGACAAGGTTAATCGCGACGCACTCGCCGGCCATCCCCGTTTGCGATTCGCGCCCGTAAACCTCCACGCCGCGAACGCGCGCCGTCCGACCGCTATGGGCGATACGCAGCTCGTCGCCGACGCTGATCTGCCCGCTCGACGGAATGCCCGAAACCACCGTCCCAAATCCGCGAATCGTAAACGACCGCTCGACCCACAGGCGAAACAACCCGTCGATCTGGCGCGACTCGCAGGCGTCAACTGCTTCGTTCATGGCGGCGAGGAATTCCTGGAATCCCTCGCCGGTAATGTTAGAGACCCCGCAGATCGGGGCGTCTTCGAGGAACGTGCCGGCGACAAAACTGCGAACGTCATCGCGGGCCATCTCGCACAACTCGGCGTCGACGATATCCGTCTTGGTCAGAGCGGTCAGACCGTGGGAGACGCCCATCAACGTCAGGATATCAAGATGCTCGCGGGTCTGGGGCATGACGCCGTCATCAGCCGCCACCACCAGGATCACGACGTCCACGCCTTGCGCCCCGGCCACCATGTTGCGGATGAAGCCCACGTGCCCGGGCACGTCGACGATCCCGACAATGCGGTCGTCGTACATCTGACACGGTGCGAAACCAAGTTCGATAGTCAGCCCGCGCTGCTGCTCGACCGCCAGCGTATCGGTATTGCATCCGGTGAGCACTTTCACCAGCGCGGTTTTTCCGTGGTCAACGTGACCGGCGGTCCCCAGCATGATGTTCTTGCGTCCTTGAGGCATGGTATTCGTGTGGGACTCAGGGATTAAGGGCTCTGATTGCATAAGCACTGGTTCACTGAAGTGACCAGTCCGTGGGTGTCAATCCATTTCGCTCGCCAGGCGACCGAGCGCCTGGGCGATCGGATCGATCTGTGCGTCGGTGATTGTGCGAACGTCGAAGACAACCTGCTCGTCTTCGATTCGCGTGAAGACGCAGGCGTCGTCGGTTCTCAGTCCCCGGGCAAGCTCAGCGGCGGGCGTATCGGGAAGCGAGATCTTCACCACCCAGGTGGGCAACTCGTGCGTCGGAAGCGATCCGCTACCAAGGTATCCGACGCCCTCGCATACGGTGATCTCGCCGCCCAAAGCCTCGCCGAGCTTCGCACCCAGCGTCTCGGCGCGAGCCTTGAGCATATCGAGCGGCGCAGCGAGCATGCGATATAGCGGATGCGTTTCAGGCAGCTTCTCCGGAGCGCGGAACATCTGCAGCGTGCGTTCGAGTACCATGAGGCACGATTTGTCGGCCCGCATCGCCCTTGCCAGCGGGTGCTTGCGAATGCGGGCGATGAGGTCCTTTCGCCCGACGATCACGCCTCCCTGCGCGGCGCCGATGAGTTTGTCGGCGCTGAACAGGACTATGTGGGCTCCGGCGTCTATCGATTCGCGAACCGTCGGCTCGTGCGGCAGGGCGAACTGTTCGAGCCCGACAAGGGCCCCGGCGCCGAGATCGTCTATCAGCATCACTCCCTGGGCCTCGGCGACTTCGGACATCTCGGCCAGCGAAACTTCTCTCGTAAACCCGATCACTCGATAGTTGCTCGGATGGACGCGCAGCAGCGCCGCGGTCTTCATGGATATCACCTCGGCGTAGTCCTTCGGGTGAGTCCTGTTGGTGGCGCCTACTTCAACGAGCGTGGCGCCGCTCTGGGCCATAACGTCCGGCAAGCGGAACGATCCGCCGATCTCGACCAACTGTCCGCGCGAGACGACTACTTCCTTCCCAGCGGCCAGCGCGGCCAGGACCAACATAGTCGCCGCGGCGTTGTTGTTGACCACCATCCCGGCCTCGGCGCCGGTCAGTTCGGTCAGCAGATATTCGATCCTCTCGTCGCGATCGCTGCGTTTGCCCGTCTCGCGGTCAATCGCCAGCGTTACGTAGCCCTTGAGTTCGTCGGAAATCGAATCGACAACGCTCTCGGGCCATACCGCCCGCCCCAACGCCGTATGCAATATGATCCCAGTCGCATTGATCGCCCCGCGAACGTGCGGAGACGTGCGATCGGCCAGCTTGCCCGCCGCCAACTCCAGAACGTACTCTACGCTCGCGTGAGCGGCGCCGCACCGCCCGCCGGTATCGTTCAAAATGTTCCCGCGAATCTCCTCCACCGCATCGCGAAGGCAGATAGTAACCAAGCCGCGAGGGTGTTCGGCAAGCCATCCGGCGACCATCTCGCCAGCCAGCAGGTCGGTTATCGAGGGCAGGGCCCGAAGCAATTCTTGTTTGATCGATGAAGTCATCTGGTTCTCCCAACTTCCGCACGCTTAGACTATACCACAAGCACACGATTCACAACAGACCGATGATTATCCTTGCATGATTCGGCCCGGGGGGGTAATGTTCGGGTTCTGCTGTTCGGCATACATTGGGTATCGGGACAATGAAGGATCGGAAATACGTAATTGTCGACAAGTACTCTATGGAGTACGGCTGAGTGTCTTCCATTTCGCGCTCGTGGTGAGCGCCCGCAATCGCGATCGGTAAGTTCGCGGTCTTAGAACCAATCCCCCCCTCCTCGACGGACCAATCAGATCGTGAGGATACTGATATGAAGAGTATTGACGGTATCGGACTTACGGATGTACAGGCAGTTTACAGCGGCGCCGAAGGCGTGCTCTGGGAACTCGTCATGGGCGAGCAGATCCACATCGGCGGGTTTGCTTCTTCGATGGACCTCGCCGAGAAAGCCCAAATCTCCGCCGGCGGCAGCGGAGTCGACCTGTGCTGCTGCAACGGGGCGGGTATGCGATTCCTCCTGCGTTTCGCGAAGGTCGCAAAGATGACAGGCGTGGACGCCACGCAGACGGTCGTCGACCAGGGGCGCCAACGATGCGACGCCGAAGGCCTGAGCGACAAAATCGGTTTCGTGCTGGCCGATGCGTGCGAAACCACACTGCCCGACGGCGAGGCGGATTTCGTCTGGGGCGAAGACGCATGGTGCTACGTGTCGGACAAGGCGGCGTTGATCGCCGAAGCGGCGAGACTGGTCAAATCCGGCGGTACGATCGCGTTCACCGACTGGATCGAGGGCCCGGCGGGCCTAAGCGACGAAGAGGCCGAGCGTTTTCTCAAGTTCATGAAGTTCCCCAACGTACAGGACATCGAAGGCTATTGCGCGCTACTGGCCGATAACGGCTGCGAGGTGAAACTGGCTGAAGATACCGGGCGGTTCGCACCCCACGTCGACCTGTACCTGAACATGCTGAACATGCAGCTTACGTATGACGCACTGAAAATCATCGGCTTCGACATGGAAATGATGGGCGCGATGGGCGGCGAGATGCAGTTCATGCAGACCCTCGCTCACGAAGGCAAGATCGCCCAGGGCCTGTTCGTCGCCGCCAAGAGATGATCGTAAAAAAAACCGAAAGGAGATTTCCAATGGCAAAGACCATTTATACCGCCATGGTTGTGATCGTGGCAATTACAGTCGCCCCCGTTATGGGCAAAAGCAGGTCGCGTTACTCTAATACTAAATGGCTGGACACCGACTTGACCCTGGCGATGGCTGAAGATGAAGGGACGCCCCCCGCCGAACCGACCACGCAGCATGCACATGACGAAAAGTGCTGCCCGCCCCTGCCGTTTCATTCTATCGAGGGTTATTCCGGCGGCGCGATCACTCCGATGGCGTACATCTGCAACGGGTGGTGCGGAAAGAACTGCTGCAGGTATCCGGTGGTCTCGTACAGCTTCCTGAACATCGGTACGAAGGAGATGCAGGTATTTGCGGTGACCATGCCGCTATTCAAGCGTCTGGAGATCGGATACGCATACAACTACCTGAACCTCGGCTCGCTGACCGACGACATCCGCGGGGCGGGGATGGACCCCGGTCGGGATAACGTGCAACTGCACCACTTCAATCTGCGCGGTATGCTGATCAAGGAAAACGACTTCGGCCTGCCCCTGCCCGCTCTGACCGCCGGTGTACACTTCAAGTACAACGACGGCGTGCAGCGGATCGATCGGAATCTCGGCGGTCCGTTCAAGGCGATCGGACTCGATCGGAGCAGCGGTGTGGACTTCACCCTGACGGCCTCCAAGATGTTCCCGAAACTCGCCTTGGGTCGACCTGTGATCCTGACGGGCGGCGCCCGCTGGTCACAGGCCGCACAGATCGGCCTGTTCGGCTTCGGAGACACCTACCACATGACGTTTGAAGGCAATGTCGTCTACATGCCGACGGACTGGCTGGCTATGGGCTATGAACTGCGTACCAAGGCCGATCCGTACGGGAAGATCCCCGGTCTGGTCGGTGAGGAAGATGCGTGGCAGGCCTTCTCGGCGAGTTGGTTAGTCAACAACCACCTGACAGTGTCAGCGGTTTACGGTATGCTGGGTATTGTAGGCAACACCCGCGAAGATACCACGCTGGGCATCCAGATTCGCTGGGAGTTCTAGAATCGCCTACAGGAGAATCCGGAATGAGTAAGTGCTGCGGAGATAGCAACGCCGGGGCGACAGGCGCCAATGCGCCGTGCGAGGCGTTCGGATGGTTCGGCGATATGGTGTCTCACTGTCTCGACTATGCGACCAAAGCCAAGGCCGCCGGGCGACCGGTCGTGGGGATCATGTGCGAGTATACTCCGCGAGAACTCATCCTCGCCGCCGGCGGAGTTCCGGCGTGCCTGTGCGGCGGGTCGGCGGAAATGGTGGGCCCGGCGGAAGAACAACTGCCCGCCAACCTCTGCCCGCTTATCAAGTCGACCTACGGATACCACAGGCAAAAAGCCAATCCGTTCCTCGAGATGACCGACCTGATCGTGGCTGAAACCACGTGCGACGGGAAGAAGAAGATGTACGAACTGATGGGGCGCACGCGCCGGATGCACGTGCTGGAACTCCCCCAAAAACCCCGCGCCCCCGAGGCGATGGCGCACTGGAAGCTCGAAGTGCGGAAGCTCAAAGAGGCCTTGGAAGAACTCTTCTCCGTCGAAATCACCGACGCCAAACTCCGAGAGGCCATCGAGCTGATGAACCGCGAGCGATCCCTGAAACGCGGGCTCGCCGAACTGATGCAGGCCGACGCCCCGCCGCTTACGGGCAGACAGTTGCTGGACTTCAATAGCATAATCGCCTGCATGCCAACCGCCCTGGAACACTATCAACTGGCGATTGAGCAGATGACCGGGCAAACCGGACCGGCGGAATACGCCGACCGCGTGCGAGTAATGATGACCGGCGTGCCGGTACCACACGGGGCCCATCGCGTTCTGGATATCATCGAGGACTCCGGCGGATTGGTCGTAGCGATGGAGAACTGCAGCGGTATCAAGCCGATCTACGAGGACGTCGACGCAGACAGCGGCGATCCGCTGGCAGCGATCGCCGAGAAATACTTCCACCTGCCCTGCTCGGTGATGACACCCAATGATTCGCGGATGGAACTGCTTACTCGACTGGCCGGCGAATATCGCCCGGACTGCATCATCGAACTGATCTGGCAGGCGTGCCTCACGTACGACGTGGAATCAGCACGCGTCGGCGAACTCGCCGGCGAGTTAGGGATCCCATACCTGCGGATCGAGACCGACTACTCCCCGTCCGATTCGGCCCGGGTCGCCGTGCGCGTCGAGGCGTTGTTCGAAACCGTCCGGAGCAGAACAGGCGGGCCCGCCCGGTGAAGAACATTCTGTACACGTGCCCGTTCATACCGGCTGAATGGATAGCAGCACACGGTCTGACGCCGATGCGTATCGCGCCGGCGCCGACTGGTTCGGGGCTGACGGCCGGAGTGTGCCCGTTCGCTGCGGCGTTCATTCACGCAGCCTGCACCACGGACGCCCGCGCGGTGATCGTAACGACAGTGTGCGACCAGATGCGCAGATCGGTCGAAATTATCGAATCGCAATGCGAAACACCTGTGTTCCTGATGAACGTACCGGCCACCTGGCAGACAGCGGCGGCGGCGAAGCTGTATCACGATGAACTCATCCGCCTCGGTCGATTCCTGGAGACCGTCGGGGGTACCAAACCGACGCTGATGCAACTGGCCGATACGATGATGCGCTACGAGAAACTACGTAAGAGGCTTCTCGATGCGAGGGAAGAAGTAAGGCCCAAAGATTTCTCCCAGTCCATCGCGCAATTGCACTACAACGGGATCGTCCCCGACGACCTGCTAGATCGGGGCCCGGGCACCGCGGGCGTACCCCTCGCCCTGGCTGGTGGTCCGCTGCGATCGACTGACTTCGAGATATTCGATCTGGTCGAACAGGCCGGCGGAACCATAGTCCTGGACGCCACGACCGGCGGCGAGATGACAATGGCGCCGCCTTTCGATGTGGTGAATCTGCTGCACAATCCCAGAATTGTACTGGCCAATGCATACTTCACAGGGATTCCCCACGCGATGCGCCGCCCGAACAGCCAACTGCACGAGTACCTCGATCGCGAACTGACCGCCCGCGGTGCCCGGGGCCTGATATACCGCCGCTACCAATGGTGCGACACGTGGCACGGAGAGGCCGGGCGACTCAAAGATTCACTCTCAACGCCGCTGCTCGACATCGTCGCCGCCGACGATGAATCGGACCGCGCCTACGTGCTGACCAGGATACAGGCGTTCGTGGAAATGCTGAAATGAACGATACACCCGCACAAATAACGCTTGACCAGTGGGACACGCGATACGACCAGCTCCGTTCAGCCGGGCTGGTTGAACCGTCCTACGGCGGTCCGCTGAGTCGCCACCTCACCGACGGAGACACGCGTCTGGCCCATCTGCGTTACGACAACTCGCCCGCAGCTCTGCGCCTGTGGAACTTCCTGCTGACCGAGGAAGATCGCCTCCGGTCCGCCCGGGCCTCCGGGACCAGGATCGTCGGGGCGATGAAGGACCTCGGAACGGTTCCGGTGATGGCTTATTCCATGGACAACGTCGTGGCGTTCTATCCCGACGGCGCCTGGTGGATCCCGTGCATGATGGAACTCAGCGCCGGGCTGCTGGACATCGCCGACTCCCTCGGTATCGACGAATCGTTCTGCCCCGTGCGGGCGATGTTGGGAGCCTTTGTCACCGGCGAACACTTCCCGCGCCCCGATCTGCTGACCTGCAGCGTGGGGGCGACGTGCGACGATCTGTCGGCAATCGCCCAGCGAATCGAAGCGATAGGCCACAAAACCGTCTGGTGGGAGGCCCCCCACCGCCGACGCCCCGACCGCGACGAAACACCCGTCGAACTTCCAGGCGGATTCATCGCCCCGCAATGTCAAATCGACTTCGTCCGCGGACAGTTGCAACTCGTCGCCGACGCTCTATCCGATCTGACGGGCGACAAGCTCGATTCGCACATGCTGGCGGCGGGCATCGAGGCCGCCAACCGTGTTCGATCCGTGCTGCGCGATCTGCGGGAGTTGGCGTACACCGCCGAGCCGTGCCCCATGGGCGCACTGGAAATGCTCATCGCCGAGATGCTCGCGATCCATTTCTGCTCTGACCGCGCAGAGAGCATCGCCGTTCTGGAAGGCCTGCTGGACGAAGTGGCGCGTCGGGCGGCCGCGGGTGTCGGAGTGGCACGAGCGGGCGCCGCGAGGATATTCTGGATCAACCCCGTAGCCGACCTGCAGGTGATGAATCTCCTGGAAGAATGCGGCGGGCGCATATGCGGTACGGAGTACCTTTTCTGCCACGCCATCGACGAAATCCCCACGGACATCGAACCGATGGAGGCATTGGCGCGGATGGCGCTTTCCGATCCCATGGTCGGACCGTCCACCGACCGGGCGGCGAGGATATGCGATGACATCCCCAAGTTCGGAGCCGAGGCGGTGGTGATATCACGCATCTGCGGCGCCAGTCATTGTGCTATGGAAGGGACCGTGATTGCTGATAGAATACGCGGCGACCTTGGTCTGCCCGTACTGGAACTCGAGGTACCGCCGCTGAGCGACGCCATGCGCCCGACACTGAAAACGCGACTCGACGCGCTGGTCGAGATCGTAAAACAACAAAAAGGATAACAGCCTTGCAGATATATGCAGGAATAGACGCCGGATCGCGAACGATCAAAATTGTACTCATGGACGCTGGTGGCCAGGTGGTGGCCTCGGCTCTGCGCGACCAGGGCGTTGAGGTCGTCGCCCTGACCGAAGAACTGCTCGACGAATTGCTGGGGCGTGCAGACCTGAAACGATCCGACCTGACGCGAGCAGTAGCCACCGGATACGCCCGCAACGCGATAACGTCGGCCGACACCACGATCACCGAAATCACCTGCCACGCGGCGGGAGTACGGCGCCAGATACCCGCGGTGCGGACAATAGTCGAAATCGGCGGGCAAGACAGCAAGGTTATCCACCTCGACGACAACGGGCAAGTACGCGACTTCGCCATGAACGACCGCTGTGCGGCAGGTACGGGACGATTCCTCGAAGTGGTCGCCGACAAACTCGAAACGCCACTGGCCGATCTGGGCGCCCTGGCGGCGGAAAGCACGTCGCCGGCAGCGATTTCCAGCATGTGCGTCGTGTTCGCGGAAACGGAAATCATAGGCCTGCTTTCCGCCGGCGAGCAGCGCGCCAACATCGTATCAGGCGTGCAGCACGCGATTACCTCACGGGTGGCGAGCATGATCGGACCCCGCGCCGTCCAGCCCGTGATTTTCACCGGAGGGGTGGCTATGATTCCCGGAATGGACCGCGCACTGTCGGACTCGCTGGACGCGGAAGTGCAAGTCGCCGACGATCCCCAAATGACCGGCGCCCTGGGCGCCGCGATCCTCGCGGTCGAAGCGTCCTGATCTGTCTGACATCGATCGTAGTCCGCCCTCTACGGAGCGCTGGACCTGCAAAACATGATTGACTCAGTTCATGGGTGGACTATACTCGAATAAGGCGAGTATTCCTTTCGGAACGATATGTATTAGCCGCTGCCCTGGCGTATTCGGGGCCGCACTGGTATTTGTGGAGCACGTGTGTTTGGTTCTTCAACCAAAACGGTAGCAGTGTGCGTGGCGATGGCTGCGCTGGGGCTGGTTGCTGTTCGCCTGGGGGGCTATCTGACAAGACCCGCCGGCGTGTATGTGGACTTCTCGAAGCGCACCAGTTTCATTGTCGATTCGACTGTCCCGCAATCAACACAAGATAGCGGTAAGCTGCGTTTCGCGGTGGCGACAATGGTCAGCGCCGAAGAGACGTTCATCACCTACAGGCGACTCGTCCAGAGAATTTGCCGAGACGTCGGTCGCAACGACGCTTTCATCGTGCGTCCGTCCTACCGGGCGGTTCGAGAGGCCCTGGAGCAAGAGAAACTCGACGTGGCGTTTGTCTGCACCGGTACGTACGTCCGATCCCTGGACAACGGTGGAATCCGCCTGCTCGCCCAACCAGAGTTCGCCGACGGTCTGGAGTATCGCTGCGCAATCATCGTACCACACACCAGCCGGCGCAAGACGCTTGACGATCTGCGGGACGCGACGATGGCGTTCACCGATCCGGAGTCCAATACGGGTCATTACGTACCGTCGGCGGCCATTTTTGACAAGGGGTTCAAACCGGCGACGTTCTTCAAGAAGATCGTCTTCATGGGGACCCACGATCGCGCCATCCAGGCCACCGCCATCGGCGCCGTGGACGCCGCGGCGGTTGATGCATTGATCTGGGAGTCTCACGTTCGCCGCACGCCCTCCCTGGCCAAACGCGTGCGGATCATCTGGCAGAGCGAAATCTTCGGACCACCGCCGATCGTCGTACCGAGTTCCCTTCCAGACGATCTTGTCGAGGCACTCCGTTCATCGCTGTTGGCGTTGGACAAGGACGACGAGGGCAGACATATCCTCGCCGAGATTGGTATTAGACGGTTCGTAATTCCCCGTCCTGAAGACTACAACAGCGCCACGAGGCTCTATGAGAAATTTCGTGACGAAGGAGACCGGCCTTGAAGATTAACCGGTGGTCTCTCGACAGGCTCCTGCTGTGGTGCGGGACGGCGGCGATTGTGGCGCTGTTCGTACCGATGGGCGTGTACATAACTCACACGGTGTCGTCATCAGCCGAGCAATCCATCGCGGCATCCGGCAGGTCCCTGGCGCGAACCGTAAGCGGACAGATCGTCGAGGCCCTCCTTCTGGAAGACCGCCTTGCCGTCCACGACGCGCTGCGCAAGGCAATGTCCTCCGGGCAGGACGTGCTGTACCTCTGTGTTGTAAACGCCGATGGACGGATCGTGGCCCACACGTTCACCAGAGGGTATCCGCTGGCGTTGCTTGACCTGTGGGGTAATCACCAGAGCGAGAGTGTTCGTTTTGAAACGGCCGACGGACCCATCCTGGATATCTCGGCGCCGCTTCTCGACGGACAGTTGGGCACTCTGCATGCGGGCATGTCGCGCCGGGGCGTTACCGAAGCAACCGACCGCCTGCTGTGGTGGCAGGGTATTGCGATGGCGGTGTCGCTGGTGCTCGTCGTCGTCGGCGTTCACATTGCCGGGATCGCCGTAACCCAACCGCTGCACAGACTCGAGGCAAGGGTCTCGCGGTTCCCTCAGCAGGACGACCCGCGCGACAATCAACCCCTGCGCGGAACGAGGGAGGTCGTGTCGCTGGCGGGGCGTTTCTCGGACATGATCGAACGCCTGGGCTCGCTCGAACGAGAGCGCGAAGCCTCGCTGGACCGCATGGTCCACGCCGAGCGACTAGCCGCACTGGGCGAACTGGCCGCCGGGCTCGCACACGAAGTTCATAATCCCCTGGACGGTATGCTCGAGTGCGTTCGCTACCTTGAGACCGACCCCGAGAAAAGCACGCGAGCCGCGAAGTATTACCCCATGCTCACCGAAGGCCTCCATCGAATCGCCCGCACGATGCGGGACATGCTCACCTTCGCGCGACTGGGCGAGGACCTGTCCTCGGAAGCCTGCAACGTCTCGGAAGTGATCGAAGCGTTGGAGCTGCTCGTCGATGCCAATCTGGGCGAAAGGCGCGTGCGCCTTACATGGGACGAGACCACCACATGTACATGCCTCTGCAACCGCCGGGGCCTGTCCCAAGCCGGGCTCAACCTGATCCTCAACGCCGCCGACGCCGTCGAGGGCAGCGACGATCCCCAGGTGCAAATCGAAGTAAGTTGCGACAGCGAAAGCATCTACATCGCAATAAACGACTCCGGACCAGGCGTACCGGAGAACCTGCGGGAGGATGTTTTCGCCCCGTTCTTCACCACCAAACAGCCGGACAAGGGCACGGGCCTTGGTTTGAGTGTCTCGCGTCAGTTGATCCGGGCAGCGGGCGGCGAACTGGAACTGTCCCCCGACCCCGGATCATTGGGTGGGGCACGCTTTGTTATCCGCCTTCCACGGGCCCCCGCTTCGGAGCATCAAGATGGTTGAACGACCCATGAGCATCCTGATCGTCGACGACGAACCGATCAAGCGGTCAGTCCTTGCCGACAGCCTCGGCGAGGCCGGATACCGCGTATCCGTCGCCGCCAGCCCCCTCGAAGCTGAGCCCATCCTTGGCGAAACGGACTTCGACGTCATCCTGACCGATCTGCGAATGCCCGGGCAGGACGGGTTGTCTTTTCTCCGCGAACTCAAGGCCCGCAAGCCCGATCAGCATGCCATTGTAATGACAGCTTACGGAACGGTGGACACCGCTGTCGAAGCGATGAAGCTCGGCGCGTTCGATTACATCCTCAAGCCGTTTTCGACCGAGGAACTGCTGCTCAAGCTCGACACGCTGGGCAAGTACGATCGCCTGACCAGTGAAAACGAAGCACTCCGCCAGCAGTTGGCCTTACCGCAAGTCGCCACGCGAATCATCGGGCAATCCGAGGCGATGCGAAAGGTCCTGTCGCGCATTCACGCAGTGGCGGACACCGACAGCACGGTGCTGATCGAGGGCGAAAGCGGGACTGGTAAGGAACTGGTGGCCCGCATGATTCACGAGGTCTCCCATCGCGCCACCGGTCCATTCGTAGCCGTACTCTGCGCCTCCCTGCCCAGAGAGTTGCTGGAGACCGAACTGTTCGGACACGAGGCCGGAGCCTTCACGGGGGCCACAAAGCGGCGAATCGGGCGATTCGAACTCGCTCGCGGTGGAACGATCTTCCTGGACGACGTGGACGATATTCCCCTGCAACTACAGGTCAAACTGCTCCGCGTCCTTCAGGAAAAGACCTTCGAGCGTGTCGGTGGGCATGAATCCATCGGCGTAAACGCCAGGCTGGTCGCGGCGACCAAAAGACCCCTTCTGCCCATGGTTACCGCGGGCACGTTCCGCGAGGACCTCTACTACCGCCTGAACGTCGTCCCCGTACCGATCCCGCCGTTGCGAGACAGGCTCACCGACGTACCGTTGCTCGTCGAGCACTTCCTGCAAAGACTCGCGGTCAGGATGAACCGCGACGCGTTGACTCTGACCGACCGGGCAATGGCGCGCCTGCAGTCGCACCACTGGCCAGGAAACGTGCGGGAACTCGAGCACGTGCTGGAACGCATGGCTGTCCTGGGCGCCACCGACACGCTCGATGAAGGCGACCTGCCTGACTTCGCACCCACCGGAGACCTCGATGGCATCGTAACGGTTTCGCTGGCCGACAAGGACAACATAGATCTCGCGGCCGTAATGACCGAGACCGAAGCAAAGATCATCCGATGGGCTATGACGCGAGCGGAGGGAAACATCGTCAAAGCCGCCGAAAAACTGGGGATCCCGCGGACAACTCTACAATACAAAATGAGCAAATTCGACCAGGGCGCCTTTGAACCGGAGGAATAGACATGAGAACGCGACGAATTTCCGGCAGCTATCGACAGTAATCCGTCAGGGCTTGAAAAGGGGTTGCTTCAGGCCTCTTCATGGTGTTTCTCCGACGTGCCACGTCTAACAGAAAGACGGATTCCCGGCACGAACTTCTTGGTATTATTCTTGCCCCGAAATATAACAGCCTGTACTTACACATCTTATAGCAATCAGCACTATTGGCATAGGAATTGCCGGTAATACGACTGTAGTAATCCTATAATGATAACCGATAGCAAACGCGGCAAGGTGGCGCAACAAAAGCCTCCCCAAGTGATCTGCTAACTAG